>CAKRNI010000061.1 GCA_934370915.1 uncultured Lachnospiraceae bacterium | reverse complement strand
AAAGTGGACCGCTGCCGGTCATGCGGGATATAAATAGACCGTGCTAACGTAGTTCGCTTCCGGTCATGCGAATCATAAATAGACCGTGTTAAAGTCTTTAAAGCCCTCTGATTTTTCAGGGGGCTTCATTCATTTGAATAGGAAGTGATTTTATAGTATTTCAACAAGGGTGCTTATATTTCATTTCTGATCGTTTCTTTACAACAATTCAAGATCCATATCTAAAAATTAATTATTCAGAATCAAAAAGACCTCACTACTTTGCATTTAAAGATCCAATTGAAAATTTATACTGGATGGTTCCATGCAGCTCAAAAATAGAGAAATTTGAAAAATTAATTTTAAAGAAACAATCAGAAAACAAACCGACTGATTCCGTCAGAATCATTAAAATATTCGGCAAAAAATCCGTCCTCCTTTTTCAGGATATGTTTCCGGTCTTACCGTCATATATAGACGGTCCTTACATAAAAGGTGGACAACTCGTCCGAATCACAGATCCTAAACTTATTCAAAGTTTGGAAAAGAATGCCATAAAAATTCTTAATCTCTTACATCATGGTGTACGCTTCACACCAACACAGCCAGATATTAACCGAATCGAAAATATATTACTAACCGAGTTAAAAGCATAAGTTATGTATTGACCTGCCCCACAACTTTTCTCGACAGATGCGCTGATTCTACTGCAAAAAACTCCCACCAAACATATCACATTTTCTCATGTCATACATTCGGTGGGATATCATGATCCTGTCTATAACAACTCTATGTTATTTAAACAGCCCGCGCTTCTTCTTCGGCTCCGGGGAAATTCCCTTCATGGCGTCGTCGAAGTGCTTTAAGGCCTCTTTCTGCTCCTCCGTAAGCTTCTCCGGAACTGTAACAACAAGCGTTACATAATGGTCACCACGGATGTTCTTATTTCTCAGTGACGGAACCCCCTTGCCGCGGAGACGTACCTTTGTGTCGGTCTGGGTTCCCGGTTTTACCTCGTACTCAACCTCGCCGTCGACGGTTTTGATTTTGATCGGGCCGCCAAGGGCTGCTGTCGCGAAGGAAATCGGTACTGTGGAGAAGATGGATGTCTCCTGGCGCATAAATACCGGGCTTCTGGATACCGTTACCTCAACGAGAAGGTCTCCTCTCTCGCCGCCGTTCGTTCCAGGCTCTCCTTTTCCTGCGATACGGATGCTCTGTCCGTTGTCGATACCTGCCGGGATCTTGACCTGGATCTTCTTCTTGCTGGAGATATATCCGGTACCGTAGCAGTCCGGGCACTTCTCCTTGACGATCTTACCGGTACCGCGGCAGTCCGGACATGTCTGGACATTCTGTACCTGACCGAAGAAGGACTGCTGGGTGTAGACGATCTTGCCTTTACCGTTACATTTCGGACAGGTGACCGGAGATGTACCGGGTTTTGCGCCTGTTCCGTGACACTTAGGGCATTCATCCTTTAATGTGAGCTCGATCTCTTTCTCACAGCCAAAAATCGCCTCTTCAAATGTGATTCTTACGCCGGTTCTTAAATTTGCGCCGCGCATGGGACCGTTGCTGCTTCTTCCGTAAGCGGAACGTCCACCTCCGAAGAAGTCTCCGAAGATATCTCCAAAGATGTCTCCCATGTCGGCTCCGTTGAAATCGAAGCCGCCGTAGCCGCCGGCTCCGCCTGCACCGCCCTCGAAGGCCGCATGGCCGAACTGGTCATATTTTCTTCTCTTTTCCGGATCACTTAAAACGCTGTATGCCTCGGAAGCTTCCTTGAACTTTGCCTCCGCCTCTTTATCTCCCGGATTTGCGTCCGGATGGTATTTCTTTGCAAGAACTCGATATGCTTTCTTTAACGCCGCTTCGTCCGCATCTTTCGGCACGCCGAGGACTTCGTAATAATCTCGCTTGGTCTCTGCCATTTCTTTATTCTTACCTTTCCTGTTAGTGAGCGGTACCACGCATCACGCGTACCTTTTTACGGAACCTGCCGACGGAAGCTTTCTTCAGACGTCACGGCTGAGTCCTGCCGCGGCAATATTTCCGGATCGTTGCCGATCAAAATCTTGATATAAGGCAACCGAAAGAACGCCCCATCTTGGGCGTTCTTTCGGATTTATTGTGCCTGACTCGGGCTGCCTTCCTGTTTTCATTTCACAAAAACAAGAGACCTTTGGCATCCGCCAAATGACAATTCCGGCTAAAAAGGACTTATGCAAGCTGGCTTGCAACGTCCTTTTTAGTCTTCATTGCCGCTCGATCAAACTGTTATTTAGACTTCCTTGTAGTCGCCATCTACGACATCATCGCCGTATCCGGCCTGGCTTGCGCTCTGTCCGGCCTGCGGACCTGCCTGGCCCTGTGCGCCTGCTGCGCCCTGAGCTGCCTGAGCCTGCTCATAAACCTTTGCGAAGAGCTTCTGTGCGCTGTTCATGAGTTTCTCTTTCGCTGCCTTGATCTCATCGATCTGAGCGTCTGTCATCTGCTCTGCCGGAGCTTTGTTGATTGCTTCCTTGAGGGCATTTAAATCAGCCTCAACAGCAGCCTTATCGTTTGCATCGATCTTGTCGCCAACTTCTTCCATTGCCTTCTCTGTCTGGAATACCATGGAATCAGCTTCGTTTCTTGTATCAACTGCCTCTTTTCTCTTCTTATCCTCAGCCTCGTAAGCAGCAGCCTCCTTAACAGCCTTATCGATATCATCCTTGGACATGTTGGATCCGGATGTGATGGTGATGTGCTGCTCTTTGCCTGTGCCGAGGTCCTTAGCGGATACGTTTACGATACCGTTTGCATCGATATCGAAGGTAACTTCGATCTGCGGAACACCTCTTCTTGCCGGAAGGATGCCGTCAAGACGGAACTGACCAAGAGTCTTGTTGTCTCTTGCGAACTCACGCTCACCCTGTACAACGTGGATATCTACGGCTGTCTGGTTATCAGCTGCTGTGGAGAATACCTGACTCTTCTTTGTCGGGATCGTTGTATTTCTCTCGATCAGCTTTGTAGCTACGCCGCCCATTGTCTCGATGGAGAGGGAAAGCGGAGTTACATCGAGAAGAAGGATGTCACCTGCACCGGCATCGCCTGCTAACTTACCGCCCTGAATTGCTGCACCGATGGCTACGCACTCATCCGGGTTTAAGCTCTTGCTCGGCTCTTTGCCTGTTAACTGTTTAACCTTTTCCTGTGCGGAAAGCATACGTGTGGAACCACCTACAAGGAGAACCTTGGAGAGCTCTGCAGCTGTTAAGCCTGCATCTCTTAATGCGTTCTGTACCGGAATTGCTGTTCTCTCGATGAGGTCGCTTGTCAGCTCATCGAATTTAGCTCTTGTGAGGTTCATATCTAAGTGCTTCGGTCCCTCAGCAGTTGCTGTGATGAACGGAAGGTTGATGTTTGTTGTTGTTGCGGAAGAAAGCTCCTTCTTTGCTTTCTCAGCGGCTTCTTTTAATCTCTGAAGTGCCATCTTATCACCGGAAAGATCTACGCCCTCTGTCTTCTTGAACTCGTCGATCATCCACTGTGTGATACGGTTATCGAAATCATCACCGCCGAGGTGTGTATCACCGTTTGTCGCAAGAACTTCGATAACGCCGTCACCGATCTCGATGATGGAGACATCGAATGTACCGCCGCCAAGGTCATATACCATGATCTTCTGCTCTTTCTCGTTGTCAAGACCGTAAGCAAGTGCTGCTGCTGTCGGCTCGTTGATGATACGCTTTACATCAAGACCGGCGATCTTACCTGCATCCTTTGTTGCCTGACGCTGGGCATCGTTAAAGTAAGCCGGAACTGTGATAACAGCCTCTGTTACCTTCTCACCGAGGTAGCTCTCAGCATCTGCTTTTAACTTCTGAAGGATCATCGCGGAGATCTCCTGCGGTGTGTACTTCTTGCCGTCGATATCTACCTTGTAGTCGGTACCCATATGTCTCTTGATGGAGGAGATGGTTCTGTCAGCGTTTGTTACTGCCTGACGCTTTGCCGGCTCGCCCACAAGTCTCTCTCCTGTCTTTGTAAAAGCAACGATAGACGGTGTTGTTCTAACACCTTCTGTATTGGCGATAACTGTTGGTTTACCGCCTTCCATAACTGCTACACAGCTGTTTGTTGTACCTAAGTCAATACCAATGATCTTACTCATAATGATTTTCCTCCTCTAAATTTGGAATATTAGGAATGAGTGGCCATCCCGCAGCTTCTGCCGGATGATCACATTGTTTCAATGTCAGTTTGCAACCTGTACCATGCTGTGACGGACGATAGAGTCCTTGTAGGTGTAACCCTTCTGGAGTTCCACTGCCACAACATTCTCGCCGAGATTCTCATCCTCCACATGCATCACTGCGTTGTGGAAGTTCGGGTCGAACGGCTTTCCGACTGCCTCGATCGGCTTAACGCCCATATCATCGAGTGTCTTTACAAATTGCTTATATATCTTTTCCATTCCGTCTGCAAACGCGGATCCTTTCGCGTCTTCCGGAATGGAATTAAGACCTCTTTCAAAGTTATCGACGATCGGAAGGATCTTCTCGATCACGTCCTTCGCGCCGATCTCATACATTGCGGACTTTTCCTTGTCCGTTCTCTTGCGGTAGTTATCAAACTCCGCCATGGATCTCTTGAGCTTATCGTTTAACTCATCGATCTTCTCGTCCTTCGGATCTTTCTTCGTTTCAGAAGCTTTTTCCTCTTTTTCGGACGTCTCTTTATTTTCTTTTTCGGAAGCGGCTGCCTCTTTGGTTTCTTTTTCCTCAGAAACGGCTTTTTCCGTTTTCTCTTTTTCTAACTCTTTCTCTTTCACTGCTCTCTTCACCTTTCATTTTTAAACGTTTCGTTCAGCTGCGCGACCAGTGATCTCAAGGTTGAAACAACCTTCTCGTAATCCATTCGTTTCGGACCAACGATACCGATCGTTCCGCGCATCCCATCGCCGAGCGCATAATTTGCGGTTACGATGCTGCAGTCTTTCATGCTCTGGACCGGAGTTTCATCTCCGATATAGACCTGAATTTCATTGTCCGGATCATCCGTTTTATTCTGCTGCTGCCCATCGATCAGTCCCCTGAGGAGTTCTTTATGTTCCAAAGTACCGATCAGCTGGCTCGCTTTTTCCGTATCGGAAAGCTCCGGGTATTTGAAAATATTGGTTGCCCCGCTGGTATAGATCTGGAGATCTTCGTCCTGGGAGCGGATCACTTCACTGACTTCATTCAGCACCAGATCCACCACTCTTCTGTGGGATCCGGCCTGTTCTTTCATCTTTGCGATCACACCAAGGTTGATCTCCTCGATCGTCAGACCGTTCAGGCTGCTGTTTAAAAGAATATTTAAATTCAGAAGCTCTTCGTCACTGAGTTCCTCATCGATCGTAACGAAAGAGTTTCTTATAATATTTCCTTCCACAACGACTACCACCAGAAGTTTGTGTTCCTCCACCTTCGAGAGCTGGATAAACTTTAACTTTGTCTGGTTGTAACTCGGTCCGCTGATCAGGGTCGCATAGTTCGTATTGTTGGCAAGAACCTTTGCAAGCTGCTTTAAGAGCAGTTCCACGCGGTCTACCCGCTGGATCATCAGTTCCTGCATATGCTCGACCTGACTGTCTTTTTCCTTGATGATCTGGTCAACATAGAAGCGGTAACCTTTATCGGAAGGAATTCGTCCCGCCGAGGTATGCGGCTGAATGATGTAACCAAGTTCTTCCAGATCAGACATCTCATTTCGGATCGTCGCGGAGCTGAGCTTCAGATCCGAGTATTTGGAAATCGTTCTGGATCCCACCGGCTCACCGGTTTCCAGATACGTCTGGATAATCGCTTTTAAAATTTTTTCTTTTCTCTCATCCAGTTCCAAATCTCTCACCTCTTCTCTTTTCTTTATTAGCACTCTTTATTGAGGAGTGCTAACATTTACAGTTGTTACTATATTACTTAGCGTGTTGTTTGTCAAGGGCTTTTGTTTATTTTCACATTTTTTTCACTATTTTTTTCATCGCCTTTTTCTGCCAGGATTTTGCAGGATCCGCCCGGCTTTCCCCTGGATTTTCCTGTGAATCCCGGGGGCTTTACGTCACATTAAGAACATTTCTGCCATATGGGGGGAACTGTTTGCGTCCTGGCAGTAATACCAAAAACTTGACAAATCTGGAAAATCATGTATAATACATACTTGTTTCCAAATTGTTACATTTCTGTTACATGCCCGCATATAATTTGTAATAGATATGAAACAAAAAAGAAAGGATTGTTATATGAAGAAATTTAGATTGACCATCTGTGTTTTACTGACCGTCATTTCGATGCTCTTAAACACCGTATGTACATTTGCAAGTACCCCGAAAAACTCTGGCCACTTAGACAGCATCGACGGAAACAAGGTTTCCGGATGGGCGTGGAACTCCGCTGCCCCGGATACCCCAGTCTCTGTCACCGTCACGGTGGTCAATTCCCATACCGGCGAGTCTCTCCTCGCAGAAACCGCCGACGCGGATATCGCGCGCGATGACCTGAAAGAAAGCGGCATCGGAAATGGTGTCCACGGCTTTGAGATCATGATCGACTGGTCCTCCATCCCGGATGACACCTACATGATCAAGCTCAGCGTAAACGGCACAGCGCTTCCGTTGGCTTACCAGTATGATACCGAGACAAAAATTATCAAGAATGCCACCCTCGTACCTTTAGGCACCTTTAAAACTACCGCTTACTGTCCGTGCAGAAGCTGCTCCGAGGGTTACGGACGTCTCACAAAGACCGGTACCCAGGCTACTGCAAGCCGCACCGTGGCGGTTGACCCGCGCGTCATTCCACTCGGAAGCCACCTTCTGATCGACGGTATCGAATACGTCGCCGAGGACGTTGGCGGCGGCGTCAAAGGAAAACATATCGACATTTTTTACAACACACACTCCGAAACAAGGAATCACGGTGTGGAACGCTCTGAGGTCTATCTGATCCAGTCGTAACCTCGTCGGCCTGTAAGTTTAAATTTCTAGTAATTGTCCAGTACCTTCTATCCTATGCCTTACTGCGGTCCGCGCGGCAGGCGCGCAGATCCGCCGGACAGTTACGATTTCCAAGCACATAAAAAGGGAATCTTTCTAAAGCATATCACATGCCCATGAAAGATTCCCTTTCCTATTATATGGATTCTGTTACTTCAGTCAAAACACAGCCCGCATTCGCAGGATTCTCCATCCTCTTAAACGGTATGGCCCTTCGCCACATAAAACGGCTGTGTATCCGTTCCTTTCAGCTCCTGTCCGACCTCAATTGTCACGTTCTTGTCTGTGACAACGTAATCCAGCCGTGCGCCTGCTTTCACCACCGTATCCTGCATCAGGACACTGTTTCTGATCTTTGCACCCTTCGCGATCTTAACACCTCGGAAGAGAACACAGTTCTCCACATCGCCTTCGATCACGCAGCCATCAGCCACAAGATTATTTTTTGTCTTACATCCGTTAATATATCTTGTCGGGTTGTCATCACGGATCTTTGTGTAGATCTGACCGCCGGTAAACAGCGCGTCCAGATTCTCATCATCGAGAAGTTTCATATTCTCATCGAAGTAGCTCTTTAAGCCGCAGATCCGCGCGTAATATCCATCATATTTATATCCGCGGATGTTGTACTTTTCAAGACGCGGCGCAAGGATATCACGCTCGAAGTAGGAATATCCACGTACAAACGCAGCATGGATCTTGTCGATCAGCGCTTCTCTATCCATAATATAAATATTCATGGAGAGGTTCTGTTTTCCGCACATTTCGGAATTCATAAAGATGCGTCTCACGCGTCCGTCATCAAGCTTTAACGTGTAATACATATCCCCGTGGGCACCTGCGCGGATCAGTTCCGCCGGAATCTCCTGTTCCGTGTAGGCAACCGTCACATCGGCACCACTCTCGATATGTTCCGCTAACATTGCGTTGAAATCAAAATCCACCGCGATATTGGCGTCCATCATGATCACATACTTTTCTTTTTTGCTTTTCAGATACGGAAGGATGCTCTCAAGTGCCTCGACGCGTCCGCTGTAGACCTTCATATTTTTCTCCGCATAGGGCGGGAAAATACTGAGACCTCCGTTTTTTCTGAGAAGATCCCACGCTCGTCCGGAGCCCAGATGATCCATCAGGGAATGATAATTCTCCCGTACCACGATGGCAATATTGCTGATCCCGCAGTTTGCGAGACTGGAAAGCAGGAAGTCGATGATCCGGTAACGTCCCGCAAACGGGATCGATGCCATCAGGCGGTCACCCGCAAGCTCCGGCACCAGATTATCATAACTGTTTGGGAAAATAATACCGATCGCATTTGCATTGGAATTTACCATTGTTCTTCACCATCCTCCACATTTTTATTGACCATGGCGTTCGGGCCGATCTTTGCGCCCTTTCCGATGGTGATTCCGGAACCGATAGTCGCAACGCCGTGTTCTTCCCCCTTCGGCATGGATCCAACAACGGCATTTTCACCGATCACAACGTTTTCCGCTACGATACAGTGTTCTACAACGGCTCCGGCCTTTATGACCGTTTTGCCCATGACAACGGCATCTTCGATCTTTGCTCCCTTTTCTACCCGGACACCGGAGAACAGGATCGAATGCTTAATACTTCCGTCGATCCGGCATCCGTCTGTGATCATGGAATTCTCAACGACTGCGTTGGAGCCGATCTTGTGACCGGTCATACCGCTGTTCCGGCTGTAGATCTTCCAGTTTTCATCAAAGATGTCGATCCCGCTGTGTTCCGGATCAAGAACTTCCATATTTGCTTCCCAGAGGGAGGAGATCGTTCCAACGTCCTTCCAGTATCCCGCAAAGTGGTACGCGTACATCTTCCGGCCGTCTTTTAAGAGGTTCGGAATGATGTTGTTTCCGAAATCATTCTCGGAATTCGGGTCTGCCTCATCCTCGATCAGGTACTTCTTTAAGATATCCCAGTTGAAGATATAGATTCCCATGGAAGCCAGATTCGACTTCGGGTTCTTCGGTTTCTCCTGAAACTCTGTGATCCGGTCATCCCCATCCGCAACCATCAGACCGAAACGGGATGCCTCGTCCCACGGCACTTCCATAACCGCAACACTGAATTCCGCGCCTTTTTCCTTGTGGAAGCGCAGGAAATCACTGTAATCCTGCTTGCAGATCTGATCACCGGATAAGATAATCACATACTGCGGATCGTAGCGCTCGATAAACGGAATGTTCTGGTAGATTGCGTTTGCGGTTCCCTTATACCAGTCGGAACCGGATGCCTTCTGATACGGCGGCAGCACATGTACTCCGCCGTAAAGACGGTCGAGATCCCACGGCTGGCCGTTTCCGATATACTCATTCAGTACCATCGGCTGGTACTGGGTCAGAATTCCCACGGTATCGATTCCGGAGTTTACGCAGTTCGAGAGCGGGAAATCAATAATTCTGTATTTTCCGCCGAAAGGGACTGCCGGTTTTGCAAGCTTCTGTGTCAGTGCGTAGAGTCTGGAACCCTGGCCGCCCGCAAGAAGCATTGCGATCATTTCCTTAGCCATAATAATATCCCCCTGTTTTCTGGATACAGTCTTTCCCTACAAAATAGATGATCGTATATTTTGTTAGATTGTATAAATTATATCACATTTTTGTAGTTTTCGATAGTAGTTTTATGCAGTTTTACCATACTTTTTACACAGTCTATATGTATAATGCTTTTAAATGCATTCTGCAATTTAAGCTGTACTTATTTTACCTGTTTTTTCCAAACAATCCGCGCCTTTTGGTGTAATAGAAAAAACGCAGCATCCACAGGATTCCTAATCCTGCAGAAACTGCGCCATAATATAATTGCTCACATCAAGTCCGTAATCCGTCAGCACAAACCGGTCTCCCCGAAATTCCGCTGCCTTTTCCTCCACAAATGTTTCCATAAGCCCCGGATAAACCTCCTGAGCAGACACGCCAAACCGCTCTTTAAATTCCGTCAGCGATACACCTGACACCATCCGAAGTCCCACGTAAAAGAATTCCTCCTCCATGTCTTTCCTCGTGAGCTTCTCCACATTCTGAAACAGCCCCGGCTTTTCTCCCAGATACTGCTGCATATCGGAACTGACCGCAAACCGGCTGCCATTCATATAGGAAGACGCCCCAAGCCCCAGTCCAAGATACGGCACTCCCGTCCAGTAGCCGATATTATGGCGGCACTCCCGCCCCGGCTTCGCATAATTAGAGATCTCGTACCGCTCGTATCCGCACTCCCGCAAAAACCGCTTCGTCTCATGGTACATCTCCCGCTCGGAATCCTCGTCAGGAAGAAGCTTTCTACCTTCCTCACTTCCGTACTTTTCTCCGAATGGCGTTCCCTCCTCGATGATCAGGCTGTATGCCGAAATATGTTCCGGCTCCAGATCTGTGACCCGTTTCAGGGTGTCTTTCCAGGATTCGCAGGTCTGTCCCGGAAGTGCTGACATGAGATCGATGTTCAGGTTCGTAAATCCACACTCTCTGGCGAGTGCGAAGCTTTCCAGAAATTCCGCCCAGGTATGGATCCTCCCCAGAAGCTTCAGTTCCCGGTCGTTCGCCGACTGAAGACCGAAGCTTATCCGGTTGATCCCGGCTCTCCGGTACTCCTTCAGCTTTTCCCGTGTAACAGTCCCCGGATTTGCTTCCATGGAAATCTCCGCTCCGTCACTGATCCGAAAGACATGATTCACATGCTCCATAAGATCCACGATCAGATGAGATTCCGGTACGGATGGGGTTCCTCCACCGATAAAGACCGTATCCACCGGGATATCCCCATATTTCTTTCCCATACAGTCAATATCTTCCATCAGACGCTTTGCATACCGTCTCTGAAGCTCCTGTCCGGACGGGAATGAGAGGAAATCGCAATATGCGCATTTTTTTACACAAAACGGAATATGGAGGTACAACTCCATTCCCCCCCTCATCTGAGAACCTCATCGAGCATCTCGATCTCATCCTCAAACAGACAGTAGCCCGGATCCCTGGCCTTCACCGCTGCCAGGACATCCTCGATCTTCATCCACTTTACAGACTCAACCTCCTCCTTCTGAAGCGTGAGTGTCTCGATCTCCACGGGCTTTTCGTATACGAAAACACGGCTCTTCTCATGATTTTTAAAGATCCGCCCATGAAACTCTCCTTCGTAGCGCCCGTCATGGACTCCGACAAACCTCAGCTCGTCCGGTTCTGCTACGATCCCCAACTCTTCCCTTAACTCCCTGAGCGCCGATTCCAGATCATCCTCTCCTGCCGGGATATGTCCGGCGCTGGAGATATCGTAACAGCCGGCGAAGGAGTCCTTTTCGCTGCTCCGCTTCTGTAAAAGAAGGTCATATCCTCCGTCCGCCCGTTTCCTTACGACCCAGACATGGCTCGTCCGGTGCCAGTCGCCGTGAAGATGCACCAGAGTGCGCTCTCGCACCTGACCGGACAGTTCCCCGTTCTCATCGAGGAGATCTAAAAGCTCCATCGGCTTTCCGTCGAGGACCGCCTCCTTTAAAAGATCATCCCGGTAGCAGAGCTTTAAGGAGAAAAACGGCGCATCCTCATCGAGAAGATAATGGAAAATCCGGTCTCCTTCCCACAGATTCAGGCTGTCGATCTGCTCCTTTGGGACCCACTCCAGGGTTCCTTCATTGCAGTCTGCCAGCTCACCTGTGAAACCGTCCGCCGTGTAGAGGAAAATATATTCCATCTCATCATCGTCATCGTTGTACACGAACGTCAGAACCCCCCGGAGTCTATAGCTTGTGAGCGTCAGTCCTGTCTCCTCTTTCGTCTCACGGAGAATGCATTCCTCCGGGCTCTCACCCCGCTCGAACTTTCCGCCGATGCCGATCCATTTGTCCTTGTTGACGTCATGTTTCTTCTTGACGCGGTGGATCATCAGGTATTTGTCATCTTTTTCAATATAGCATAATGTTGTAAGTTTCATATGATTTACCATTCTGGCACGAAACAAAGCCGTTTCTGGAGCTTTTTGCCATAGAACCTTTCCTGCTGTACAAAAAAGTCCATTTCTATATGATCGTCTGAAATGGACTTTTTTCTGTATATCAATATTTTAATTATTCCTCATCCAGCTTCAGAACGCTCATAAACGCCTTCTGCGGAATCTCGACGTTGCCGACCTGGCGCATACGCTTCTTACCTTCCTTCTGTTTCTCAAGAAGCTTCTTCTTACGGGAGATATCACCGCCGTAGCACTTCGCAAGGACATCCTTTCTCATGGCTCTCACCGTCTCACGGGCAATGATCTTACCACCCACAGCGGCCTGAATCGGGATCTCGAATAAATGCTTCGGAATCTCGTCCTTCAGCTTTTCGCACATTTTTCTGCCGCGCTCGTAAGCGGATCCCTCAAACACGATGAAGGAAAGGGCATCCACGGTTTCCTTATTGATCAGGATATCGAGTTTTACAAGCTGTGACTGCTCGTATCCCTTCAACTCGTAGTCGAAGGACGCGTAGCCGCGGGATCTGGATTTCAGCGCGTCAAAGAAGTCATAGATGATCTCATTTAACGGGAGCTCATACTTTAAGAGTGCACGCGTCTCTTCCATATATTCCATGCCAAGATAAACGCCGCGGCGCTCCTGACATAACTGCATGATCGCGCCCACAAATTCTGTGGTCACCATGATCTCTGCGGAGACGAT
>CAKRNI010000060.1 GCA_934370915.1 uncultured Lachnospiraceae bacterium | reverse complement strand
TCCGCCACAGGCGGGATCAACACCCACAAGGGGCTTGTCTTTGCCTCGGCGATCCTCTGCGGGGCGCTTGGAAAAGTCCATGCTGGGAGGGAACTTCCTCTGCCGTTGGATATGGTACTTCAGGAATGCCGGAGGCTGGGAAAATGCTCTCTCGCGGATCTGCGTCGCCCCTCGAATGTGCAGCCTCCTCTTCCTACCAACGGCGAACGGATCTTTACCGCCTACGGGATCCGGGGAGCCCGCGGTGAAGCTGCAGCCGGTTTTCCTTCCGCGGTCCGGATCGGACTGCCTGCGTTAAGGAAATGGCTGTCGGCAGGCTTTTCCCTGAATAATTCTGCTGCCATGGCTCTTCTCACCCTGATTTCTGAAGTCGATGACACCAATATGGTCCATCGGGGAGGTCCGGAACTTGCGAAAAAAAGAAAAGAGCAGGCAAAAATCCTGCTCTCTGCTGTCACAAAAGAAAATTTTAAAGAAACGTTATATACTCTGGACCATCAGTACATGACAGAGAATTTAAGCCCCGGCGGATGCGCCGATCTTTTGGCAGTCAGTCTCATGTTCCACTTTTTGTCGGTCTGCGGCATGATCTCTTTCCAATCACACGATTGATAGAAACGAATGTGCCCCGGCACATTTGCGTCTCGCGCGGCCACTTGCGGCAAGCTGCATCTTCGCGCGAGTACGCATCTCAGGCACGTAAGTGCTTTTTAATTCATCGTAACCTGTACTCCATCCTCATTTGTCCATGTGATCTCATAACTGTCCGACGTGTAAGTGAACCCTTGAATTTTCACTTTTCCGTCACCCAGATTCTTTAACGATACCGTAAAATCCGTACAGTCATCCGTGTCCTCTCCCACATATGGGTACAGGGCACTCTTCGGATCATTCGGCTTCTTCATCAATTTACCGGATATCTCCGATAACCTGCTGATGCTGATATTCCCCGTAAGATCATATTCCGCCTCACAGATCTCCAGCGCCTCCGCGATCCGATGCCCCTTTTCATAGGCAACCGCGCTCTTTGCGCGTTTTACATATCCATTGTAAACTCCGATACTCACAGATGCCAGGATCACCATGATAACAACGACTACCATCAATTCTACCAGTGAATATCCGCCATGATCCATTTTATTCAGTTTCGCGCGCTTTTTGAATTTCCATGTTCTCTTCGTCATCTTTGACCCCAGCTTTCTCTTATTACCAGGGCAGCCAATGACGCCACTGTATTTCCATTCCGGAAAATTTCTGCCTGCATGCGGTAACCCTGCATCGCCCTTATGCCCATCTTAAAACTGTCCCGTTTGGTTTGCATAGCCATATTTTTTATAACATACGCCCACATGCTGTCATATTGACCGAATTATGTCACCCGATCACTCGTTTTCTGATTTTCTCCCCGCCACGGCCATAGCGATCTTTTCCGGCGTGATCGGAAGCTCATAGAACCGTATTCCTGTGGCATTGAAGATCGCGTCTGATACAGCCGGAAGCGGCGTGTTGATCACAACCTCACCGATGGATTTCGCGCCGAAGGGGCCTGCATCCTCATAGCTGCTCTCAAACTCCACGCGGATATGTCCGATATCGACACGGGTCGGGATCTTGTACTGCATCAGGGAGTTCTCTGCAAGTTTTCCCTTTTTATTATAGGTAATGTTTTCCGTCAGCGCCATGCCGATTCCCTGAAGAATTCCGCCTTCCGCCTGAACTCTCGCGAGGTTCGGGTTTACAGGTGTTCCACAGTCTACTGCTGCCGCATAGTCAATGACCTTCGCCTCACCGGTTTCAAGGTCCACCTCGACCTCCGCGGCCCCCACCATAAACGGCGGCGGGGAGAGCGGTGAACTGTTGGTCACGGTCGCTTCCAGAGCGATGCTGTTGCCGCACTGGGAGGCGGTGGCAATATCAGAAAGGGAGACCTGCGTTGTTGTGCCATTCTCTGCTGCCTCTGTGTCAGCCTTTATCTCGTCCTGCAGCTTTCCATGGCTTTCCTGTCTCACGAACTTTCCGTCAAACACAACCTCAGATTCCGGGCACTTTAACAGTTCCGCACCCAGCCTGCAGATCTGCTCCCGCACCTGAAGCGCGCATTTTTCTACTGCTTTTCCGGTAACATATGTCGTACTGGACGCATAGGATCCCGAATCATAAGGAGAGGAATCCGTATCGGCACCGAACACCGTGATCTCATCGATGGAGCACTCCAGAACTTCTGCCGCGATCTGCGCTAAGATCGTGTCGCAGCCCGTTCCCATGTCCGCCGCACCGATGGACAGCGTATAGAATCCGTCATCATTCACCTTGATCGTGGCACTTCCCACGTCGACAGAGGTAATGCCGGATCCCTGCATCGCCATTCCCATGCCGACAGCACGGACCTTTCCATTTCCCATATCGCGGACCGGATACTTATGATCCCAGTCGATCATCTCTTTCACGCGGTCCAGACACCGGTCCAGGGCACAGCTCGTATTCACCTGCCCGTAGTATGCCGGCATCACATCGCCTTCCCTGACGATATTCTTCATCCGCAGTTCAAACGGATCCATATGCAGCTTCGCCGCCAGCTCATTCACGGCAGACTCCACCGCGAAAAGTCCCTGGGTAGCACCGTACCCGCGATATGCGCCGGCTGACATAACGTTTGTATACACAACATCACTGACGAAACGGAATGCCTTCGCCTTTCCGTAAAGCGGAATTGATTTATGTCCGGAAAGTCCCACGGTCGTCGGTCCATGCTCCCCGTAGGCCCCGGTATTGGACAGGGTATACATATCGATTCCGTTGATGGTCCCGTCTTTGTCTGCACCGAGACGCACATGAACCTCCATCTCATGGCGCGGGGTGGAGGCCGTCATGCTCTCCTCCCGGGTGAAGACGATCTTCGAAGGCTTCTTCGTCATCCACGTCACGTAGGCCGGGTAGACTTCACTGATGGAGGTCTGCTTCGCGCCGAATCCGCCGCCGATTCTCGGCTTGCTGACGCGGATCATGGACTTTGGAATATGCAGGGCGTTCGCGAGGATTCTTCTGCAGTGGAACACGATCTGCGTGGAACTCACCACGTTCAGGCGTCCATAGGTGTCGATCGTACAGAACGTCCGGAATGTCTCCATCATAGTCTGCTGGCATGCTTTCGTATGATAAACATGATCAATGATCACGTCGCTGTTCTTTAAAACTTCCTCGATATCCCCGGATCCTGTCTCATCGTGGGCGCACAGGTTTCTCTTATTGTCCGCCCCAACCGGAACAAGACTCTCCCAGTTGTCCTCCGGGTGTACTAAGATCCTGTTATCCTTCGCTGTATGGAAATCCAGAACCGGCTCTAAGACCTCATACTGGACTTTGATGAGCTTCAACGCTTTATCCACACACTTTTCATCCCGTCCCGCCACGATGGCAACCACGTCTCCGACGTACCTGACATGCCGGTCCATGATCAGGCGGTCGTAGGGACTCATCTCCGGATACGTCTGTCCCGCCTGCGTGTAACGTCTTCCGTCCTGCGGAATATCCTCCCACGTGTAGATCGCCTCAATGCCGTCCACCTTCATCGCTGCCGCTTTGTTGACGGAAGTCACAAGGGCATTCGCATGAGGAGAACGGAGAAGTTTTACAATCAGGCAATCCTTCGGCGCAATATCATCCGTGTAGACCGGCTTTCCGGTCACAAGCTGCATCGCGTCTTTCTTCCGAACCGGTTTGTTTACGTATTTCATGCCTCTTCCGTCTCCTTTCCGCTTTTTTCTTTCTTCCATGCAAGGAATGCCTGAATGCCGCGGAGCTGTCCCTCGTAGCCGGAGCAGCGGCATAAGTTGCCCGCCAGATATTCCCTGATCTCGTCCTCATCCGGATACTCTTTTTCCCGGAACAGCGCCAGAGCGTTCATGATAAAGCCGGGATTGCAGAATCCGCACTGCTCCGCGCCCTGATCTGCAATAAAGGCGCCGAACTCTGCTGCCTCTTCCTGAAGTCCTTCCAGTGTCGTAACGGTCTTTCCATCCGCTCTCGCCGCGAGCACGGAACAGGAGAGAACCGGTTTTTCATCTAAAAATACGGTACAGAGACCGCAGTTCGATGTCTCACAGCCGCGCTTCACGCTGTAGCAGCCATGGTCCCGCACAAAATCGATCAGAAGCATATCCGCGTCGATGTCGGCAGAGATTTTTTTTCCGTTTAATGTCATGGTAATGTTCATGATATGATTCCTCTATAACTTTACTTTACATTTGTCTCATCGGTCCATCTGGATTTTTCTTATTTTCTCTCTAATTTACAGACAGCCCTCTTTACCAGCACACCCGCCAGATGCTTCCGGTATTCCGCGCTTCCACGTGTATTGGAGCCGGTCTCGATCTGTTTTTTTACACATTTTGCCGCGTATTCCGCCACGTTTTCCACATCTGCCTCCCGGATATCCGCATCTGTCAGTTCAAACAGCACTGCCTTTCCTGGTCTCGCCCCAATGGAAAACCGGTATCCGCTCTCTGTGCCGGCCACCGCACAGGTCAGCACCGGAAAATCGGTCTGGCTGTTGCGGACAGACTGGTAATCGAACACTGCTTTTTCTTTCTTCACGATCAGGCGCACCAGAATATCCCGGTCATACGGCATCTTTGCATACTCTTTGAGCGGGATCACCCCGCCTTTATAGAGCTCGACATAGCTGTCCATCGCCAAAAACATGGTCAGTACATCCGAAAATCCGTATCTTCCGTAAATACTTCCGCCCACTGTGGCAAGATTCCGGAACTGGACTCCGACGATATGGCGCACCGATTCCCGCACTGCGCCGTCTGTGTAGGCATGAAGTCCCGGATCAAGTTCCAGATCCCTCAACGTCACCATGCAGCCGATCCGGAATTCCTCTTCCGTCTCCTCGATGGTGCCGAGTCCGAGACCGGAGAGGTCGATCGCCGTTCCGATCTGCATTTTCCCCATTTTCAACCAGACCATGCCGCCGAGCACGCGGTTGCTCTTCTTCTGATTTAACTGCCACGCCTCTTCCAGGCTCTCCGCCCGCTTATATTCCCTGATGACTCTCATTCTCTGCTCCTCATTCTATGGTTGTATCTGCATTTATACTTTTATTTTATCATACTTTCTGGTATAATTCCGTTATAGTTGAAAAAATACAACGCGATTTCAACACAAATACATTGAGAGAGGAAGAAACATCATGAAGAAAAATCTCAAACAGCTTTCCGCCCTGCTCTTAGCGCTCTCATTATCCGTGAGCGTAACTGCATGCGGAGGCAATACTGCATCCACAGCAACTACTGCGGCTGAGACGACTGCCGAAGCTGCCACTGAAGCCGCATCTGAATCTGCTGCAGAAACATCCGCGGCTGCCGAAGTCAACCTGACCGTAGAATATCCGGTTACCGTCACAGACCATCTTGGACGTGAGGTTACGATCGAAAAGCAGCCGGAGTCCTTCGTGAGCGGCTACTATATCTCCACAAGCCTGATGATCGCCCTTGGTCTTGACGAACAGCTGGTCGGCGTTGAGGCAAAGGCTGACAAACGGAAGATCTACAAATTAAGCGCGCCGGAGCTCACTGAGCTTCCGTCTGTCGGTACAGCAAAGGAATTTGACCTTGAAGGCTGCGCCGCATTGAAGCCGGACCTTGTGATCGTTCCGACAAAATTAAAAGACTCCATTCCTGCTATGGAAGAGCTTGGTCTCACTGTGATCGCCGTCAATCCGGAAGACCAGACAAAGTTATTTGAGACCATCGATATGATCTCCACTGCTGCGAACGTTGTTGAAAAAGGGCAGGCGCTGGAATCCTGGATCTCCGACTCTCTTTCCGCATTAAAGGAGTCCTTAGACGGTGCTGAGACCCCGTCCGTATACCTTGCTGGCAACAGCGCTCTGTTACAGACTGCAGGTCCGGAAATGTACCAGTCCACCCTCATCGAGAATGCAGGCGGTATGAACGCAGCTTCCGATATCACAGATACCTACTGGGCCGACACCTCCTACGAACAGATCCTTTCCTGGAATCCGGACTATATCATTCTCGCGGCTGACGCTGACTACGATGCGGACTCTGTTCTCAAGGATTCCGCTCTTGCCGACTGCACATCCGTAAAAGAAGGTCACGTTGCCCAGATCCCGAGTGACATCGAAGCTCTCGATTCCCCGGTTCCGGCAAGCTTTTTAGGAAGCTACTATGTTGCCTCCATCCTTCACCCGGAGGTTGTAACCGAAGAAGACTTTGCCGCTGCAGAAAAGGATTTCTATGAAACATTCTATGGATTCACTCCGGAAAGCGCAGACTGATCCCAACCGGACAATGGCAATTTTAACTCTGGCGATGACATTTCTTGTCATCGCCTTTGTTTCCGCTCTGACCACCGGAAAATACCCGATCTCACTGAAAAGTCTCCGTGACGGAGATCTGATGGCCGTCCGGACCTTCACAATTCTCCGCCTGCCCCGAGCGCTTATGGGACTCGTCGGCGGATTTGGGCTGGGTATCGCCGGTTTCGTCTACCAGACGGTCTTCCGGAACCCACTGGCATCTCCGGATATCATCGGGGTTTCCTCCGGTGCCAGCGCAGGTGCCGCCTTTGCCATATTATTTGTCTCCGCCGCGTCACCGTCCACAACGGTCTTCGCGTTCATCGGCGGACTTCTCGCGGTCTGCCTGTCCTTAGGACTCACCGCGCTCTCTCCCGTGAAGGAATACTCTTCCATTGTTCTCGCGGGCATCGCGGTCCATGCTCTGGCGCAGACATTTCTCATGGTGTTGAAGCTCATGGCGGATCCGGAAAAACAACTGGCCTCCATCGAATACTGGATCATGGGGAGTCTCGCCGGCGTCACAGCGGCAAAGATTCCTGTCCCTGTCCTGATCATTCTCGTGACTTCCATCGCGATTCTCCTGCTCCACCGCCATGTACTGGCACTGTCCGTCCGGGAGGATGAAGCTAGAATGCTCGGCGTTTCTGTCCGGACGACAAGATTTTATGTTCTGTTTCTCGCAACACTCACGGTAGCTGCGGCGGTCAGTGTTACCGGGCTTATCAGCTTTATCGGACTTCTCGCCCCGCATACGGCGAGACTCCTCACCGGGAATCACAAGCAGTCCTCCTGTCTCTTAAGCGGCATCATCGGAAGCTTCCTCCTTCTCACTGCGGACGTATTGGCGAAATCTCTGGCGACGGTTGAGCTGCCGGTCAGTATCTTCACCTCACTTCTCGGCGCACCGTTTTTGATCTTTCTGATTCTTTCTGGAAGGAGGCACTGACCTGAAATGAATGAATTTTTCTCTGTTCAGGATGTCTCCGTCTGTCTCGGAGGACGTCAGATTCTGGATCACATCTCTTTTTCCGTTGATGCACCGGGCCATGTGATCGGAATTCTCGGCCCGAACGGAAGCGGAAAGACGACACTTCTCAAAGCAGTCTGCGGAGAGCTGCCCCATGGCGGTCATGTAGTTCTGGAAGGACTGGAGCTCGCCGGACTGCGGGCAAAGGAACTGGCAAAACGTGTCAGCTATATTCCGCAGCAGAGCGGGATCTCTATCTCCATGAGTGTCCTGGACGTTGTGCTGATGGGATTTTATTCAAAATTAGGGCTTTTGAGCCAGCCGTCCGCAGATATGAGGAAGGACGCGTACCATGCTCTGAAACAGGTCGGAATGGCTGATCTCGCGGGGCGGGATTATCTCACCCTCAGCGGCGGGGAAAGGCAGTTAGTGATCTTTGCCCGGACTCTGGTGGAAGACACGAAGCTGCTGCTCTTCGATGAACCGGACAGTTCTCTGGACCTCGGAAACAAATACCGGATGATTCAGATGATCAGGGATTTCGTGTGTGGGAATCCTGTGAAAACCGCCCTGATCTGCCTTCATGATCCGGTTCTGGCCCTCGCCTGCTGTGACACACTGATGCTGTTGAAGGACGGCCATCTGATCCGCATGCTGCGGCCGGAGACCGACTCCATCAAAGATATGGAACTGGCGTTTACCGAAATCTACGGTCCGGTGAATCTTCTTGAAATTCCGGACCCGCAGAACCCGGCTCACAGGCGCCTCATCCTGCTTCCCACCCTGTAACCCCTGACAATTTCTGAAAGAAGGTGTCCTCCATGATATCTGACATCCGTGTTTTTCTCTGCAGTGATGACCACTTCCGCTTCTTCGGTGAAGGTCCCTGCCGCCTGCTCCATCTGATCGAGGAGACCGGTTCTCTGCGGGCTGCGGCGATCTCCATGGGCATGGCCTACACGAAGGCGCTCGCCATTATGAAGCGCGCCGAAAAGAATCTCGGCTTCCCGCTCACTGCCCGCCGGATCGGCGGAAAAGGCGGCGGCGGAAGTGCTCTGACACCGGAAGCAAAGGAGTTTTTACATGACTACGAAACCTATCGCGACGCCTGCGTCCAGAGCAGCCGCGAGCTCTATTCTCAGATCTTTTCTAAATATACCGCTGATGGAAGTTCCGGGAAATAAATCGGACCCTGACTCCGCATCTCCCGTACCGATCGGGGGAAAACGCCATCTGATCATAACCGGCCGCAGAGGAAGCGGAAAGAGTACGCTTTTAAGGGAAATCCTCGCTCTGTCATACTTTTCCGGTCCCGGTCCGTTTCCCGGCTTCACAACGCGGGTTGTCCCCCGTGATCATGTGGAACTGACAGACAC
This sequence comes from uncultured Lachnospiraceae bacterium, assembly GCA_934370915.1. Taxonomy (GTDB): domain Bacteria; phylum Bacillota; class Clostridia; order Lachnospirales; family Lachnospiraceae; genus Pilosibacter. Next base: position 4,094 of record CAKRNI010000060.1, on the reverse strand, counting down.
TCTTACAGGAACGGCGGTAACGATCGGATCCTATCAACCGCCTGCTGACGGACAGACTGTGTCACAAACTCCCGGTAACCAGATGAGCCCGGATCTAAGCGGATTTCTTGGCCCAGGCGCTGCCTCCGTCACGCGCGCCATCGATTCACCTGCCCAATGGGCCGTGATTGACGAACTTGGTTATCTCGAAAGCTCCTGTCCGGAATTCTGCGATGCAGTCTTCCGGCTTTTCGACCGGAAACGCGTCATCGCAGTCCTTCGCAGTCAGTCCACTCCTTTTCTCGATGCATTGCGGGCGCGGGACGATGTATTCGTGTATGATCTGGACCGCCCGGTTCTTCCGATCGGATGTGTCATCATGGCATCGGGACTCGGAAAGCGGTTTGGTTCCAACAAGCTCATGGCTGACTTCCATGGAAAACCGCTGATCTCCCGGATCTTATCCGCCACTGACACGGCTCTTTTTGCCGCCAGGATCGTTGTGACGAGATCACCGGAAGTCGAATCGCTCTGCAGAGAGCGGAATATCCCTGTCCTGCTGCACGCGATGCCTTATCGGAACCACACGGTCCATCTTGGTCTCTCTGCCTTACTGGAGAAACATCCCGAACTGACTGGCTGTATGTTCGCGCTGGGGGATCAGCCGCTGCTGACACGAGAGACGTTGGAGGCTATGGGAATCGCATTTTCGCAATGTGACAAAACTACCTTCCCAGCCTCCTCCGCGATCTTCCGCCTTGCGTCTGTCTCCGGCGACGATCTTCTGATTCCCGGGAACCCGGTTCTTTTCGGAAGCCGGTACTTTGAGGAGCTTCTCACACTCCCGGACAATCAGGGCGGCAATGTGCTGCTCAAAAAGTATCCGGACAGTGTCCGGTATTTTCCCGTAAGCGACCCGCTGGAGCTCGCTGATGCGGACACCCCGGTGGATCTGGAACAATTAAAAAAAGCGGAATTTATCCGGTAGGCGATATCTCCCTATCGCCCGGATACATTCCGCTTTTCTCTTAAGCCTTCACTTTATACTCAAATCTTTTTCTACTTTTTCTCGTCCGGAAGCACAATATTTAACAGGATCGCAACCACCGCTGCCGGGACGATTCCGGATCCGCCGAAGATCAGCTGGATTGCCTGCGGTGTCTGGGCTAAGATCGCTGTGTTGGCACCCATTCCGTATCCAACGCCGAGTGCCACGGAAACGATAGTCAGGTTCTTCGCTGTCATCTTCTCCTTTGTGATCAGCTGGATTCCGCTGATCACGATGGAGGAAAACATCATGACCGCCGCGCCGCCGAGAACTGCCTGCGGCATAATGGAGACGATCGCGCCCAGCTTCGGAACAAGTCCGCAGAGGATCAGGAATACCGCACCTGTGGCAAGGGCTGTGCGGTTCACTACTTTTGTCATAGTGACCAGACCCACGTTCTGGCTGAAGGATGTGTTCGGAAGGATTCCGAATAACGCGGCGAAGGATGAACCGATACCGTCACAGATCACGCCGCCGGAAAGCTCCTTATCCGTTGCCTCGCGCTCCATTCCACCCTCGATCACACCGGAAATATCTCCCACCGTCTCAACCGCCGTGACGATGAACATGATCATGATCGGCGCGATGGCGCGGACATCAAACACCGGTTTTACCGGAAGGAATTCCGGAATGCTGATCCAGCTGGCCTGCGCGACCTTATCCCAGTTCAATACCCATGCTTTCGTATACTCCGTTCCGTCCGCTGTGATCCCTGTTGTCGGAAGGATCAGGCTCATGATAACGGCTGCCCCATAGCCCGCGATGATTCCGATGAGGATCGCGGAATTGCTTGCGATCCCCTTTGTCCAGTGTTTCACGATAAGGATCACGACCAGAACAAAGAGCGCCAGAAGAAGATTCTCCATGGATCCAAAGTCCTTCGCTCCGTTTCCGCCTCCGAACGAATTGATACCGACGGAAATCAGGGAAAGTCCGATGGATAAAACGACAGTTCCTGTCACCACAGCCGGGAAAAATTTCCGCAGCGGCCTGATGAAAAATCCGAGAACGCCCTCGAAGAGACCACCGATCACCGATGCGCCCATGATCGCGCCGTAGGTGGCAAGTCCGCCGCCCATTGTATCTGCCACACTCTTGAAAACTCCGATGAAGCCGGAGCTGGTTCCCATGATGATCGGAACTTTACCTCCGATCGGACCGATCGCGTAGAGCTGGACCAGTGTCACAACCCCCGCTACAAACATTGCGTTCTGTAAGAGACTGACCTGAAGCTGGGCAAATTCCTCGCTTCCGCTGATTCCGCATGCCCCGCAGATAATAAGAAGCGGTGTCAGGTTTCCCACGAACATTGCCAGTACATGCTGCAGTCCCAGCGGGATCGCCCGCTTTAACGGCATTTTCCCGTAGAAATCATACATCGCCTGATCGGATCTCTTTTCTTCTCTCATACGATTTTCTCCCTTTTTGTAATTCTTAGCTGTTTCATGTGTTCACAGCCGTATTTTTCACCGCGCCGCCTGAGTTCCGGCACCATTGCCTCCGTCAGACTCATTTATTAACAGTGATAATTTTTTGTATCGTTATTATAAGCAAAAAAAGACAGCATGTAAATATGCTGTCTAAAAAATTTACAGGTTCTTTTTGTAGTTCATGCGTGTGCGGGCTGCCGCATGGTCATGACTCCTCTCCCTCGTTTGCCTCTTCTATGGTAACGACAGCCTGCGAGCGCTCATCTGTATAATGGATCCTCAGAACCGCCTGCGGCCAGTTGAGCTGGATATGGGCAGTCCTGTTCTGCTCAGTTCCGGCTTTCTCGATGAGTCCGATGAGTTCTTTCAGGACCTCACGGGTCAGATAGCCGCCGCGCCAGTGAAATGTGAGGGTCTTATTCTTCTTTGCTGTCTGGAGAGAGCGCTTGTATACTTCCTCCGTCTTTGTGAAGGAGAGTTTTTTCTCTTTGTAGTAAAAATGGTCGCCATCCGTACAGGCCGGAGCCGGAGCGATCAACGGCTCATGGTCGCGGAAGACGGCTTTGTCATCCAGGTTGAAGTAATCGTAGCGGATCTCACCGCCTGTCCCGGCGCACTTTCCAAGGCTGTTGTCGAAGGTGGCATCCAGATGATAGCAGGTCTTTCCGATCTTTACGATATTCCAGGTATGACGGTACTTGATCCCTTTTTCCGGATTGTTTCCGCATAAGGCGATCATACACCAGATCCCCAGCGCGTCACAGAGAATCTTGACGGACTTGGCGATTCCCTCACAGACACCAACTCCGTGGCCCAGCGGTCCGATAATCTCGTGGGAATAGGGCTTCTTCAGCTTATCATAGTGAACATTCTCACAGATGAAATCGTGGATATATTTTTCTTTTTCCAGCTCCGAAAGCTTTGCCGCCGGTCTTGCGAGCTTTTCCACCCGGGCTTTCATGGCTTTCTGATGATCCCTGATTTTGCTTTTCTCAAACAGATATTCCGGAATGAAGATCAGGTTCGGGGAATCTGCAAAATACCGGTATTTAAAGCTTGAAACCCAGAAGATCTCCGGGTGATCCAGGCGGAGTTCAAAGAAAATATCGCTTAAGGCATGTCCATCGATCCGGGGGATCTGAAAAGAGTCTTCCAGGCTCAAAAGTCCCTGCTGCATGGCGCGGTAAACAGCCTGACGTTCTTTGTCCATGCGGTTATAGTAAAATGGTTCCATGATTGAGATGATCCTTCTATCGTTTCAGTCCAAATTCTTCCGGCATGAATCTCGGGCAGATATTCTCCGTTGTACAGATCACAGTTGCTGCAAGTCTCGTGCCGATTCCGCAGGACTCCTCCAGTGTTTTTCCATAGGTAAGCCCGATGCAGACACCGGAGAAGAACGCATCCCCGGCTCCCGTTGTGTCGACGACATCCACCTTGCGTCCCGGATAAAGACCGGTGTGCCCGTCCTCATCAACAAAGACCGCACCGTTGCCGCCCATGGTCACCACCATGCGGGAGATCTTCGCAGAACGGATCCGCTCCGGAAGAACTGCCGCCAACTCTGCCGGAGTCATGTAGTCATAATCTTCCGAGAACAGGATTCCTGCCTCCTGCTGATTGCACACAAAGCATGC
>CAKRNI010000059.1 GCA_934370915.1 uncultured Lachnospiraceae bacterium | reverse complement strand
CACCGGCTGAATCAGGCGAAGGAGGAGCTGGCATTTGTGGTGAAAAATAATGAGGCGGTGTACTCGGTGATTTTGGGGCTGCTTCAGGCGGTGTGAGCGAAAAATTTATAGAATGTGTGTCGTGAGAATAGATGCGGAAATTCGAGGTGGACTTCGGATTCCTGCATCTTTTTGTTTGTTCTGGGAATGATATTTGCATGGAGACCGTTGTCGTTCAAAAAGTACGATATGTATGGATGTAACTGATAGGTGAATTGAGACCAGAATAAAGATGGGAGTGGATCGAAAGATGGATGAGAAAACAGGAACGTTAAGAAAGCAGCGCGGACGGGCCAGTGTTGTATTTGAAGATCCGCCGGTAATCACGGCAGCAGCGTCGACGGTGGGAAAGAAGGAAGGAGACGGGCCTCTTGGGGAGTTTTTTGACCGGGTGGAGCTGGATCCCATGCTGGGAAAGAAAAGCTGGGAGGAGGCAGAGAGTGAGCTTCAGAGCAGGACTGCGGGGCTTGTGATCGAAAAGAGTGGGTTTTCGAAGGAGGAGATCCGGTATTCGTTTGCGGGGGACCTTCTGGCACAGCTCATCGCCACTTCGTTCGGAAATATAAATCTGGAGATCCCAATGTTCGGGCTTTACGGAGCGTGTTCCACCATGGGGGAAGGTCTGGGGCTGGGAGCCATGTGCGTGGAGGGCGGATTTGCGGATCATGTCCTTGTGAGCGCTTCCAGCCATTTTGCTTCGGCGGAGAAGGAGTTCCGCTTTCCTCTGGAGTATGGAAATCAGAGGCCGTATTCGGCGACCTGGACGGTGACGGGATGTGGAGCGGTGCTTTTGTCTTCGGGAAACTTCAGAGGAAAGGAGCCGCCCCTTGCGAAGATCACGGCTGTGACGACCGGGAAGATCGTGGATATGGATTTTCATGATTCCATGAACATGGGGGCGGCCATGGCAATGGCGGCGCTTGATACGATCCTGCAAAATTTCAGGGATCTTGGGGTGGATGAGACGCATTATGACAGGATCATCACCGGGGATCTGGGTACCGTGGGACGTCGGCTGCTTTTAGATTATCTGATGAAAGCGGGATACCGGATCGAGAGCCGATATATGGACTGCGGGATCGAGATGTTTTCGCCCGAAGAGCAGGATACCCATGCAGGGGGAAGTGGCTGTGGGTGTTCTGCAGCGGTGCTCTGCGGGTATATTTTACCGAAGATTCAGAGCGGGGAGTGGAAGCGGGTATTGTTTCTGCCGACCGGGGCGCTGCTTTCCGCGGTGAGTTTTCATGAGGGGAAGAGTGTACCGGGGATCGCCCATGGGGTGGTACTGGAGACACCGGATTCGCTGTAAGGCCTTAAATCTGGGGATTTTAATGGTGAAAAATCCGTGGCCTGCGGTGTCGGAAAAGCCTTAAGAGATTCCTGTGGTGTGAAGAAATGTATAAAATTTAGAATTTGAAAACGGAGATTTATAGCTATGGAATATGTGAAAGCGTTTCTGGCCGGTGGTCTGATCTGTATGCTGGTGCAGATTCTGATGGATAAGACAAAGATGATGCCGGGGAGGATCATGGTGCTGTTAGTGGTCAGCGGAAGTGTCCTTGGATTTTTGGGAGTGTATGAGCCGTTTGCCGAGTGGGCAGGGGCAGGCGCGACTGTGCCGCTGCTTGGATTTGGAAATACACTTTGGAAAGGGGTTGCGAAAGCGATGTCGGAGGATGGAGTGCTTGGAATCTTTAAAGGGGGATTTACAGCCAGTGCAGTGGGGATCAGCGGCGCACTGGTGTTTGGGTATCTGGGGGCGATTATCTTTAGGCCTGGGATGAAGGAGTGACAGGAGTACGCGGGGGTGAGGCTTAGGGCGCGACCAAGCCCGAAGCCACCCCCCCGCGGTGCACAGGCATGCCGGAGTGGGCTGTTTTTGTCCCGGAGGGACAAAAAGGCGCGGAATTTGCGGGATAAAAAGGCAGCATCGGGGTCGTTAGATCGACTGGATGCCGCCTTTTTTAAGGTTGGGGGTACTGCTGAAAATCCGAAGGTTAGGAATTTTTTGCAGTGTATATCAAAATTTAGAATTTACTGTGTTTTTAACGTTTGCTGAATGATTAAAACGGATAGAGAATCGGCAGTCCAAAGATGCAGATCAGGGAGTTGACGATGACTAACGGAATGCCGCATTTTAAGTAGTCCTTCATGGTGTATCCGCCGGGTGCCATGATCATTGCCTGGGCAGCGGCGGCCATCGGGGTGAGGATGGAGGTGGTGCTGATGTTTGCGACAACTGCGATCGGGTAGATCAGTTTGCTGCGGCTGACATTTAAGTTGTTTGCGATGCTGATGATCAATGGCAGCAGGATCGCCATGGTTCCAACGGCACTTGTGAGTATAGAGAGAACGATTGCAACAGCCATCAGGACGAGAAGAACGATTTTTGGGCGGTCCTCATAGCGCATGACAATATTTTTTGTTCCATCCAGCAGACCGGATTTTACGATTCCGACCCCGATGACGAACATGGCAGCAAACATGATAACGTTCTTGTTTGTAAGACCGGAGAACGCTTCTGTGATCGTGAGGACTTTTGTCTCGATCAGGGCGATGATGATTCCTACGGAAATTACGGTGTACGGAAGTTTTCCGGACATGAACGCGATGATCGTGAGAATCAGGATGATCAGTACGATAGTTAATTGATCCATAATAGAACTCCTTTTCCTTTGTTGGTATTTATGATGCTTTTACAGTTAAAAGTCTCCTGGTTTTACGGTGTCAGGTAAAATGCAGGTGTAGGTTTCTTCCCCTTTGGCTGTTATAAAATCTTTTTTCGCTTTTGCGACAAGTGTCGGATCTTCGAAGATTTTTACAGCGGAAAGTGCCATAACGGCTGCTGCGTTGTGCATTCCCTTATGGGCGATGGAAGATTTTCCCTGTGCGACTGCAGGCCAGCTGTGCAGTGCGGTTCCTGCGGAGAAGCAGGTGCAGGAGAAGCAGATGGACGGGACATTCCAGCTCACATTGCCGTAGTCTGTGGAAGCCGGTTTCGGAAGTGCTGTCGGCAGCGTATAGAGACACATTGGGCTGTCGACAATCTCCCTTGCGTCTTCTCTGCCGTATAAAAGTGCCTGTTCTCTTGCTGTTTTGAGTGCATTCGGGGAGAGAACAGTCTGGAATTTTTTCGCGTATTGAAGTTCTTCCACGGTGTAGGTGTGGTCAACGATCTCTTTCATGCATTCTTCTGTGACATGATTTAAGGTCGCGTTATCCAGATAGTTTGCGTAATAGCTTACCGGGCGAATGTCGACGGTGGTGCCGGTCATCATGGCTGCGCCTTTTGCGACAGCTTGAATCTGCTTATAGATGTCTACCATGTCCCTGTTTTTAGGAGCGCGGATGTTATAGCATACTTCAGCCTCACTCTGAACGGTATTCGGAGCGGATCCGCCACTGTTTGTGATGGCATAATGGATTCTTGCTTCCGGAATGATATGTTCACGGAGATAGTTACATCCGACATCCATCAATTCCACAGCGTCCAGGGCGCTTCGTCCAAGATGAGGTGCAAGAGCGGCATGGGCTGCCCGATAAGAGGACCGCCTTCGCCCCATTCTGCCATGAAAGCGGTATCCATTTTTGCAAGCTTTTCAGTGATGGTAAATCCTTCTTTTTCGAGAAATTCCCGCTGGATCTTACTGGAATTGAACTCCTGAAAACGAAATTCTGCAAAATCCCAGATATGATCGCTCATGTCCTCAAAGACCGGTGCGTCCCGGTTGATCAGGCTGCGGATCTTTTCTGCACTTGTCATATTCATTGTCCTTTCGTTTTAAAAACATGTTCTCACGCGTGTTGGGGAAAGTATATCATTGAAAGACATATGTCCACAAATATGCATTTTTTATCGGGGAATAAAAAATAATGATACCGGGCTATCTGTATTTTTGATATAATGTCTATTAGAAGATGATATATTCAAGGAAGGGATCCATATGAATATCGAACAGATGAAATGTGTGGTGGTGGTCGCATCCTGCGGCTCGATCAATAAAGCTGCGAAGGATCTTAATATTACAGCGTAATAACATGTATTATAAAGGATAGATTTTGATCTTTGAAATGTTCCTTGAATGGAAAAGTGTAATGATTTGTAAAGGAGATAAGGACTTTTGTGGCAAAGGTAAGTGATGTCCTGAAGCTTTCGGTTATGCGGGGTGTCCGCGTGGTGGCGGGGGAAGAGGGACTTTTTAGGAAAGTGGAGCATGTGACGGTGATGGAGGTCCCGGAGATCAAGAGGTGGCTCAAGGGAAATGATTTTCTGATCACGAGTTTTTATTCGGTGCGGAAGAGTGAGGAGGATCAGTGTGCCTTGATCCGGGATCTGGCGGATACGTGCTGTTGTATTGCGGTGAAGACGGGGCAGTATGTGACGACTGTCGCGGAGAGTGTGAAGAGAGCGGCGGATGAGGTGGGACTGCCGGTTTTGGAGATTCCGGGGGAGCTGGCTTATATTGATATTATTGTGAATGTGATGAATCTGATCTTTGAGGAGGAGGGAAACTCGGAGATTCTGGAGAAGTATGTGAAGGATATTCTTTACGAGAATTACAGTGATGAGATCCTGATGGAGGAACGGGGACGGCTTTTTGGGATGGACGTGGAGCATGACTGGTTTTCGGCGGTGGTGATCAATTTCAGAAAGCGGTATGTGCCGGATGAGCAGGATTGGAAGGGGATCAGGTTTCTGGGGCGGACTTTGTTGGAGAGGATGAGAGAGACTGCTGGGATCAGGGAGTGTGTGATGGTTCCGTTGGAGAAGGGGTATCTGATTCTGACTGAGGGAGAGGATGAGTGCAGGCTTCGGGAGACGCTTGTGGATTTTTTTGAAGAGGAGAGAATATGTTCTCTGTGGAATGCGGGAACGGATAAGTTTGTCTGTTCTGTCGGTCCGGTCCGGACTGGACTCGCCGGGATTCGCGATACATACAGTGATGCGTTTAAGGCAATTAGGGTCATGAGAAAGCTTCAGCCTGAGAATTGTGTCTGCGTATATGAAAAGGTTGAGATGTACTGTGTGTTGCAGGATCTTTTTTCAGCGGGGAAAAGGGATGTATTTGAGAGGATTTTGGCACCGGTGGAGAGTCGGGAGTTTTTAGAGACTCTGTGGACGTATTTTATGTGTTCGGGGAGTCTGGATGAGACGGCTGGGGTGCTGCATACGCATAGGAATACGGTGAAGTATCGGCTGGGGAGGATTCAGGCGGTTACGGGGTTGGATATTAAAAGGCCGGAGGATGGTTTTAAGTTGTATATGGGAGTTTTGGCTTGGCGGATGAAGGAGTGACGAGGGGTACGCGGGGTGAGGCTTCAGGTGCATCCGTGCCCGAAGCCTCACCCCCGCTGTGTACTGGCATGCCAGGGGGACTGTTTTTGTCCGTACGTACAAAAAGGCGCGTTTCAGTTTGGCTGGGAGAACATATAATTCTGAGTTCTTATGGATTATAATGGTATTATCAGAAATATTTCTTGTTGCGAAATAGAGATAAAGTAAATATGCAATGAAGATGAGATAGATCGGAAAATACTTAGGGGAACTCAGGAGGTACTGGTTATGGAGCGTCGGATCGAGGATGTTCAGTATTGTGAAAGGTTATTTCAGAGTTTTTATGATATCGGAAGTACGTCGCAGGGCGGCGTGACGCGGCTGGGGTATTCGGAAACGGAGGACGCGATGCATGAGGTCTTTAAGGGGCTTGGAAGGGAGCTCGGGGCTTCTGTGATTACGGACGAGGTTGGGAATACTTATGTGACGAATACAGACGAGGACGGGTATACGCTGATCGGGTCGCATCTGGATTCTGTGATCGAGGGTGGACGGTATGATGGTGTGGCTGGCGTGATGGCTGGGCTTATGGTGATGCGCTGGGCGAAGGAGGATGGAATCAGGATTCCGCTTCGGGTCGGGGCGTTCCGGTGTGAGGAGTCCAGTAATTTTGGGTGCTGTACGATCGGTAGTGGACTGATTACACATGAGGTCTATAAGCAGGATATCGGACATCTGATGTCGAAGGACGGGGAGTCTTTGGAGAGTATTTTTGAGCGCCGGGGGTTGACACTTCATCCGAAGAAGATATCGGGACTTCGGAGATATCTGGAGTTACATATTGAGCAGGGAAAGGTGCTTGAGGAATGTAAGACGCAGGTCGGTATTGTCGGGACGATTGCGGGGCCGGTGAGGTACCGGGTGTATCTTCGTGGTATGGCGGAGCATTCCGGTGCGACGCCGATGGATATGAGGAGTGACGCGCTCTGTGCGGCTGCGGAGATCATTCTGGAGATGGAGAAGATCGGAAAGTGGGAATCCGCTTACCAGTCGGTGGCGACGGTGGGGGTGGTCCAGAACCATCCGAATGTCCTGAATGTGATCCCGGGCCGGGTGGAACTCGGCGTAGATATGCGCGGAATCGATCAGGGCAGTCTCGACCGTATGGAACGGGCCTTTAAGGCAGCGGTAAGAGAGAGCTGTAAGAAGCGCGGTGTCGAGTATGTGGCGGAGAAGATCAACAGCATTCCGCCGATCAGTATGAGTGAGTCTGTGGAAGACGGTCTGGAGCAGGCAGCGAAGCGGCTTGGAATCTCCAGCCGCAGAATGCCGAGCGGTGCGGGTCATGATGCCATGTCCTTTGCGGAGATTTGTGATTCCGGCATGGTATTTATTCCCTGCAGGGGCGGTGTGTCACATAATCCGTCGGAGCATGCGGAGCTTTCGAGTATCTGTGACGGGGCACGGGTGATGTATGAGTATCTGAAAGGTGAAGTGGAACGCAGATAAAAGAGAGTATGGTGGTATAGTTAAAATAGTACTGTGAATACAGGAGATGCATCGATGTTCTCCCGGCCTGCGGATATTGGCGGCCGGGAGTCTTCTTTTGTAATGGGAAATTCTGAGGAATTTTTTGCAGATATAAAAAAGCACAAAATGAAAGAGATATGATAGAGGAAAACTGGAAATGGTGATTTGAACTGGCTTATTTGGTGAAATATGATATAATTAAAATGATATTTTTAAAATTTTAGATAGATAAAGAATACAATACCTGTTTTCAGATAGGAGCAGCAAATGGATTTATACAGAATTATCCTTGTGGATGACGAGGAGGAAGTGCGCAAGAGCATTATCCGCAAGATCGACTGGCAGGCTGTGGGATTTACTGTGGTCGGGGACGCAGAGAACGGGGAGGATGCGCTGGAGAAGATCGAGAATCTGGAGCCGGACGTGGTGCTCACGGATATCCGGATGCCGTATATGGACGGGCTGACGCTGGCGGAAAAGATCCGGCAGAAATATCCGTCCATGAAGATCGTGATCTTCTCGGGATACGATGACTTTGAGTACGCGAAGCGGGCGATCAAGTTAAACGTGACAGAGTATATTTTAAAGCCGGTGAACGTGGAAGAACTGACGGCGATCCTGAGAAAGATCCAGGCGAGTCTTGATGAGGAGATCGAGCAGAAGCGCGACGTAAGCCTGCTCAGGGAAAATTATAAGAGGAGTCTGCCGATCTTAAGAGAACAGTTTTTAAAAGATCTTATAAGCCGTCAGATGGATGAGAAGACGGTGGAGGAAAAGCTGGAACAGTACGATATTCCCCTTTCAGGGGCAAAAAAATGGATCTCCATTGCGGTAAAAGCAGAGCTTTCAGCAGTGTCCGGCGAAGTGATTCTCCCGCTCCATGAGGAGCGCGACCTGATCCCGCTCTCCGTGATGCAGATCCTGGAGGAAAATTTAAAAAGATACTGCCGGTTTTCCCTGTTTTCCTACTCGGGAACGGCAGACGCGGAGATCGCGGGAATCGTTGCGGTGGATGAGACGAATTCCCAGACAGAACTCATCAATATTTTAAGCGATATCTGCAAGGAGATCCGTAAGATCTTAATGATTCCTGTGACCATCGGGATCGGACACAGTCGGACGGAGCTGGGACTCATCTATGAATCTTTCCAGTCGGCTCTCGATGCCCTTGGATACCGGGCCATCGTTGGCAGCGGAAGCACGATCTATATCAATGACGTGGAGCCGGTAAACACGGGAAAGCTCCAGTTCACCGCAGAGGATGAGTCTGCCCTGATCCAGGCGGTAAAATTCGGTCCGGAGGAGAAGATCCGCTCGGTGACATCCCAAATCATAAGCCGCATGTCAGATGCCAAAGTCCATGCGAGACAGTACCAGACCTATATTCTGAGCGTCGCGAACTGTCTTGTGCAGCTGGTCCAGCAGTATGATCTTAAGATGGATGAGTTGTTTGTGGATTCCAAGGTGGGACCGGATCCGTTTATGATGATCCGGCAGGTCATGAACCGGGAAAAATTTTCAAAATGGCTTTTAGGCGCGGCGTTAAAGATCAACGGCGCCATGAATAAAGAGAGAGATAATACCACAAGACAGAGCATGGAGCGGGCGAAGCAGTATATTCTGGAAAACTATCAGGATCCGGACCTCTCGGTGGAGCAGATCTGCCGCACGCTGCATATGAGCCCGGCGTATTTTTCTACGATGTTTAAGAAAGCAACAGGTCAGACGTACATCGGCTATCTCACGGATGTGCGGTTAAATAAGGCGGTGGAGCTTCTGAACATGACGGATGATAAGACGTATGTGATCGCCTCGAAAGTCGGATATCAGGAGCAGAACTATTTCAGCTATGTATTTAAGAAAAAATTCGGTGTTTCACCGACAAAATTCAGGGGCAGCCGACCGGCTGACTAAAGGAAGCGGCAGAGCAGAGATCTGCACCATCAGGCAGGAAACACAGGGGAGAGAGTTATGAAAACAGAAAACGAAGGCGGTTTCTTCAAACGGACCAGTATCCGCTACATGATCTTCGTATATTTCACAGTGACAGCGCTGACGGCCAGCATCTTTATCGGTCTGTCTCTCTACAGCAGGATGTCGAAGCAGATGACTGACACGATGCAGGAGGAGAACCAGATCCTGATCGACCAGCTGAACCGGTCCGTGGATGTGTGGCTCAGGAGTATCATGAAGCTTTCGGATTCCCTCTATTACGGCGTTGTAAAAAATGCGGATCTGGCGGACGAAAGCATCAACCGGGAGATGACGCTGCTCTGTGACAACAATAAGGATAACGTGGAGAATATCGCCCTGTTTTCCAAAGAAGGTGAACTTCTGGAGGCGGTTCCGGCGACCCGCCTGAAGGCAGGTGCCGACCCGGTGGGGGAATCCTGGTTTAAGGCAGCATTAAACAAGACGGAAAACCTCCATTTCTCGACGCCCCACGTCCAGCGGGTCTTTGATAACGGGGAAAGCCAGTACCGCTGGGTCATTTCTGCGACCCGGGCGGTGGAGATCACGGAAGATTCCTCCACGGAACAGGGAATTTTACTCATCGATATCCGCTATGACAGTCTGGAACAGCTCTTTGATGGGATCACTCTGGGAAACGGCGGATATGTATACATGCTGGGAACGGACGGAGAACTCATCTATCACCCGGAGTCCCAGCTCATCTATTCCGGTCTCGAGGAGGAGAATCTGGAAGCCGCGGCGGAATACCGGGACGGGATCCATGCGGAGGAATATAAAGGCGTAAAACGCGCGGTGACCGTAAAGACTGTGGGCTACACCGGCTGGAAGATCGTCGGTGCAGCAGCCCTCGGCGGTGTGTCTTTGAACGCGCTGAAGACGAGACTTCTTGTGGTATTTACGGTTGCTCTGGTGGCGTTTTTGCTTGCGATGATCAACGCCTATATCTCGACGAGGATCACGACGCCGATCGAGAAGCTGGAACGGTCGGTGAATGAGATCGAGGCGGGAGATCTGGGGGCGGATGTCTATGTGGGCGGCTCCTATGAGATCCAGCATCTGGGAACCTCCATAGAGAACATGACGACCCAGATCCGCAAGCTGATGGACGACATCGTGGCAGAGCATGAGTCAAAACGAAAAAATGAATTTGATGTCCTGCAGTCCCAGATCAATCCGCATTTCCTCTACAATACGCTGGATATCATCGTATGGATGATAGAAAACGAAAAGCAGGCGGACGCGGTAAAGGTTGTTACGGCGCTGGCAAGATTCTTCCGGATCAGTCTGAGCCGCGGAAAGAGCATCATCACCGTCAGGGATGAGCTTGAGCATGTGAGAAACTATTTAACGATCCAGCATATGCGTTTTAAAAACCGTTTTACATATGAGATCCGGGCGGATGAGGATGTTATGGATCTCGCGAGCCTGAAGCTGATCCTGCAGCCGTTAGTGGAAAATTCCATTTATCACGGCATGGAATTCATGGACGGAGATGGGGAGATCCTGATCCGGGTGTACCGGGAGGGGGATGATCTTTATATGAAAGTCTCCGACAATGGTCTCGGAATGACAAAGGAACAGGTGGACCGCATGTTCACGGACAAGGCCCATGTAGCCTCCAGAAGCGGATCCGGTATCGGCGTGCGGAATGTCAATGAGCGTATCCGGCTGTATTTCGGCGCGGAGTATGGTCTGACGATCGAGTCGGAGCTTGACGAGGGAACAACGGTGACGATCCATATGAGGGCGGTTCCTTACGCGGAAACGGCAGAGGGGGAAAAGATTCATGTCAAATAAAGAAAAGATGAGCTGGTGTGCCGGTGTGGTACTTCTGGTCCTCCTGTATCTTCTGTCCTCCACAGACCTGATCATCAAGGAAAAGGAGAAGGAGATATGCCGGATATCCGTCATCATCGACAATGTGAACGACAATTATTACGGAAACTTCCGCGAGGGGATGGAGACGGCAGAAAAGAAGTATCAGGCTGATGTGAACTTTATCACGCTGTATGCGGAAAATGATGAGGAGCAGCAGGAGAGCCTCATCGTCCGCGAGGTGAAGGACGGGACGAATGCCGTGATCCTGGCCCCGGTGCGGGAGGATCTCGCGATCATGCGGCTGGATGAGATCTCTCCGGGCTGTCCGGTGGTCTTTCTCGGATCGTCCGTGATCAGCAGCTCGGTGACCTGTGCCATCTCTGTGGACCGGTATGAGATGGGAAGGACTCTGGGCGAGAGGATCGTGGAAAACGAAGATCCGGGACTTACAATCTGCCTGTTCACGGAGGGACTTTCCTACACAGGAAACAGGGATGTGTACGACGGCCTGCGCTCTGTGCTGGACCGGGAAGGATTTCGGATCCGTCTGATCGAAAAGAAGTCGGAGGACTCTTACCGGCAGGCCATCGAGGAGACAGTCTACCCGGAAAATGGTGACTTTATGGCGGTTGGAATGGATGTGGGGGCGCTTTCGGACCTTTCGGACATTCTTGAGGGAAGCAGTGTATACCGGGAACATGTGACGGCACTTTACGGTATCGGAAGCACGACAGCGCTCTTAAATCAGATGGACAGAGGGATTGTCAAGGGGCTTATGGCGTGGAACCGGTTCGACGAGGGATATCTGAGCGTCGAGAAGGCGGTGCAGGCAGCGGGCGGAGAACGTCTGGAAAATCGGATCACGCTGACGCCGGAATATATCGATGAGGAGATCCTGAAGAGCGGTATCTTTGAGAAAATGCTCTATCCGATGCAATAGGGGGGATGCGGAATGAAAAAGATAAATCTTTCGGTCCTGATCGTGGCTGCGGCTGTGGCCGCGGTGGGCGGTTTGTGGTTCTATGGGACAAAAGACGGCGGCCGGGAGGAGAAAAAGACGGCTCTTAGGATCGGTGTCCTCTTATACCGCAATGATGATACCTTTATCGGGACACTGCGGAATTCTCTGGAGCAGGCGGCGAAGGATTACGAGAAGGAGACCGGGATCCGTGTGGCCCTGGACGTCCGGGATGCCAAGAGAAACCAGATTACCCAGAACAGTCAGGCGGAGCGGATGATCGATCTCGACTGCGACGTGCTCTGTGTGAATATCGTGGACCGCTCGGCGGCATCCGGCATTATCGACAAGGCCATGGAGGCGGATACCCCTATCGTTTTCTTTAACCGGGAACCGGTGGCAGAGGACATGAACCGGTGGGAAAAGCTTTACTATGTGGGGGCGGACGCAAAAGAATCCGCGGTGCTGGAGGGACAGATCCTTGTGGATGCGTATAAGAAGAATCCGTCCTCTCTGGACAGGAACGGGGACGGGGTGGTATCTTATGTCCTTCTGGAAGGCGAGACAAACCATCAGGACTCCCTGATCCGGACGGAGTGGTCGATCCAGACGTTAAAGGACGGCGGTGTTCCGATCCGGCGCATCACCGGCGGCATCGCAAACTGGGAGAAAAATCAGGCGTCGGCGCTCATGGAACAGTGGCTCTCAGAATATGGGACTGAGATCGAACTGGTGATCGCGAATAACGACGATATGGCTCTTGGCGCGATCGACGCCATTGAACGCGCGGGAATCGTCACGGGAACGATCAAGCTCGTCGGCATCGACGGAACACCTGCGGGACAGGACGCATTCCGGGAAGGAAAGCTTTTCGGAACTGTGGAATCCAGCAAGGAGATCTACGCAAAGAGGATCTTTGACACGGCGGAGGAGCTCGCGATGGGCAGGGAGGTCACACAGGAAAAATATTTCTGGAGTCCCCAGCAGATGATTGCTAATTAGGTGGTTTTTCTTCGCTGATCCGACAAAAAATTGTAGTATTTTTACATGAATCAAAGAATTTCAATAATTTATCATAAAAAATAGTATGGAAAAATGCACAAAGACAGGCTATAATGGACTCATCGTTAAGGGAAAATGCCGAAACGGTCAAAACTATTTTTTGAATGGGAGGATTCAAAAACATGAGAATGACAAAGAAAGTAACAGCAATGGCACTG
>CAKRNI010000058.1 GCA_934370915.1 uncultured Lachnospiraceae bacterium | reverse complement strand
TCGCCGAGGAGCTCTGCAAATTTAGCAGCGTGCTCAGCCTCTTCGTAAGCTGCCTTCTCCCAGTAAAGACCGATCTCCGGATAACCTTCTCTGTGAGCAACTCTTGCCATAGCGAGGTACATACCAACCTCAGAACATTCACCCTGGAAATTAGCTCTTAAATCAGCAAGGATATCTTCGCTAACGCCCTGTGCAACACCAACTACGTGCTCAGCAGCCCAGTTCATCTCGCCGCTCTGCTCAACGAATTTGGAAGCCGGTGCGCCGCACTGCGGACATTTCTCCGGAGCAGCCTCGCCCTCGTATACATAACCACATACAGAACATACAAATTTCTTCATAGTATTTTTCTCCTTTTTAAAAATTTTATCAGGGGTCAGGGATCTTGAAATATAGAGATCCCTGATCAATTGACGGTTGTAACATGGATCACAGTTCTTTTGAAAGATGGTCACTGACGGATCGCAATCCTGTCAGTTGATCTAAACAAATAATAGTAACTGTTATCGTTATTATATTCTAATTGACAACGAATGTCAATAGAATTTTAAACTTTTTCGTTTTTCTTTTTCAGGCAGTCTTCGCATTCACCGTAAAAGAAAACCGTGTGGGAATCAACCCGTCCCGGGAACGGAGCGGTGAGAAGATCCGAAGTGTCACAGACCAGATCCAGAGGCATATCGATGATCGCCCCGCAGGTCTTGCACACAAAGTGGTAATGCGGATCTGTGTTGTAATCGAAATGTTCCGATCCGTCTCCGCTGGAAAAACGCTGGATCTCGCCCATATCTGCCAGAAGATTTAAGTTGCGGTATACAGTTCCCAGACTGATCTTCGGGTATTCTTTGCTGATCGTCACATAAACGGCATCCGCGGTAGGATGATCCTTGCGGTTTTTAAGACATTCCCGGATAGACTCGCGCTGGCGGCTGAATTTTAATGCTTTCATGGTGCACCTCCTTTCCGGAGTGTAGAGATCAAATAAACAATAATAATGATAATTGTTACTGAAATAATACCATCAGATACATCAGCTGTCAAGTGCAAAGTGACAAATTCTTTTATTATTCGCGGTCCGAGTATGATGTGAAAAGAAACGATCCAAGCACGATCTGAAAAGAAAAATCATCGGTGCACGATCCGAAAAGAAAATTTCTTGAAAACACCTCAGGAAATGTTTATACTGGTCTTATAATTGTGGACAGCCGGAAAACTTTCCTCAGCACAACCGATGTTCCTGAAGTGATCCGGAAACCGATACGGCAGCAGGATAGAAATTTCCGCGCAGCCCGTCCTTAACATCCTCGAAATGGAGGTATTTCCATGTATAACAGACACATCCGCCACCTTGTGACAGAGCTTGGAAACCGTCTGTCAGAGAAAGAATTTTTAAAAAAGATCGGTCTCAGCCGCCGCAGTATGCAGCAGCTCTTTGATAAAGACCGCTGGGAAGTGATCTTCGAGAAGGCATTCCCGGTAACAAGACGTTTTTCCTGCGCGGAGATTCTGGAATTCTGCCGCGTAGATATGGAAAAACTCAGCAATGAACCGGAGGAGGGATGGCTTTCCTTCGCTTATAAATATTCGACCCACATTCTGTACCCGGATGCGGATTTCGCTGTGTCCGCAGCTCCTTATGCGCCGTCTGCGCTCTATTTCCTGAATGTTCTCCAGTACTTCTTTGACGAAGAACGGAAGGTCCTGCCGTTCGATCCATATGATGATTTCCGCTTTCTGACAGAAGAAGAATATGCTGGTTTTGAGCGCGCCGGTGAGTACGCCCACTTTATCCGTGAGTTCCGTGATCAGTACATATATGAAATGATGCGGTTAAACCGTGAGGCGACTCCATTTGAGACGCTGGGACATATCGCGGGTGTCCACTATGTTGCGATGGTGGCAGCCCGGGGGCTTTATGAGGCGGGGGTGCCAATTGATCTGGCGTTGGCGTCGGGCGCAGCAGCGGGACATGACCTCGGAAAATTTGGCTGTAAGCCGGATGAGCGGGTTCCGTACCTTCACTATTATTATACGAACCAGTGGTTTACTGCCTACAATATGGAAGGAATCGGTCACATCGCCGCGAACCATTCCACCTGGGATCTGGAACTCGACAATATCTCTGTGGAGTCTCTGGTCCTGATCTACGCCGATTTCCGCGTAAAACAGATGCGCGGCGAGGATGGCCGCGAGATCACGAAGATCTACACGTTAAAAGATTCCTTCGATGTGATCCTGTCAAAGCTCGACAATGTGGATGAGGCAAAACGGAACCGCTACCGCGTCGTCTACTCCCGTCTCTACGAATTCGAGCGTTACATGCGTTCCAAAGGCGTGGATGTGGATCTGACAGGAAACCCGGATCCTGCGGAACAGCCGGTGGACATTGTCGTACAGACCGGAAAACAGGTGGTCCGTTCCTTCGTATTCTGGGGAATCGAGCATAACATCGACGTGATGCACCGTCTCGGAACCGAGCGCCAGTTCGGAAATATCCTGGAGGCGGCAAGAAGCGAAAAAGACTGGAAGAATGTCCGCGCGTACTTAAATATGTTCAACGAATATTCGATCCACCTGAACCACCGCCAGAAAGAGCAGACCATCAGCTTCCTGTATGAGCTCCTCTTAAACCGCGAGGGCGATATCCGGAGACAGGCGGCGGCGCTGATCGGAAAAATGTTCGCGGATTTCAACGCCGGATACCGGAAAGAACTGCCGAAAAATATGCCGGATCCGGACGACAAGACGGCGCTGACGCTCTGGGAGGAGTATATTGGACAGCTCGTATGCCCGGATTACCGTCTGACCCTGCAGCAGAAGAACCGAATTCAGAATTCTCTGAAATTTGTCATGGTATCTGCTATGGACCGGAGCTCGGAGAAAGTCCGGGAAGAGCTGTTTGAGGTCTTCATGAAATGGTTTGACGGACACCACCGCCTTGTGGGCGATCCGGTATTCTACTTATTAGACTGTATTTTCTCCCTGCCCCTGGATCTTTGCAGCAAGGGCAGCCGTCTGGAACGGCTGATCCGCTTTGCCATTAGCCATATGGATGATCCGGATGAGAAGGTACAGATCGCAGCCGTCCGTGTTTTAAAGATCCTGACTCAGGCAGTACCTCCGGAAAGCGCCTGCTACGAGATTGCCTGCGACGCGGCACACCGAATCAATCCGAGGACGATCACGTTGTTATTCTTACAGTACCGGATCTATACGAACCTGCGTCTGGATACCACCGCCCAGCGGGAAGTCTTATACGGACATGATGTGGTCAGCGATATCTTCCTTGAAAATTTAAAATCCGCTACCCCGTGGATCTTGAAATCCGTAAACATCAAGCTTCTGGCAGATCAGGTGGATCACGGAAAGCGGGATCACCTTCTCCATATCTGTGCTCATTTTTCCAACCTGATCAAGGTCAGCGAGCAGGTTGGTGTCCGCCATGACGCGGGCCGCGCGCTCCTGCGCCTTGCCCATTTACTGACAACAGACCAGAGAAATGAGATTGCTGTGGAACTCTTAAAGGGACTGGAAGTGGGAGAGTACGAGTTCTCCAAATACATCCCGGAATACCTCGGTGAGTTTGCCTTATGGCTGCCGCCGGAACAGCTTGATGACATCATTGAACGTCTGCATATCCTGCTGGCGAACGGAAACGAACGGATCGTGTCTGTTGCCCTCGATACGTCAGGAGTCCTTTTGGAGTGCTATTCGCGGTATACCGTCCGTTTCCATGAGTCCGAGGAAGTATCGGAAGAGCGCCGCATGAAGCTTCTCGGCCTGATCTTAAGCTGTCTTGCAAACTACCGGGAACAGGTCCGTCAGGAGGCACTGCTTGTCATCGGACAGCATATTTTCGGTTCCCAGATCCTTGCGGAGCGGGATAAGAGCAGGATGTTCTCCCTTTGCGCAAAGAAACTCCTGTTCCTGTTAAATGAGAATAAGGGCGGCGAGCTGAGTCTCTATTACCGTGCCGCGACCCTGTCCCATATCGACCGTTTTATCGCCCACTACCAGTTATTCGGCGGTCTGGTGGAGACCAGGACGCGGGAGAAGATCGCATTTTTCCCGGGAACCTTTGACCCGTTTACCTTATCCCACAAGGAGATTGCAAAGAAGATCCAGGAGCTCGGATTTACCGTATTTCTTGCCATCGATGAATTTTCCTGGTCGAAGAAGACCCAGCCGCACCTGGTGCGCCGGCAGATCGTAAACATGTCCATCGCGGACGAGTTTTATGTCCATTTATTCCCGGACAACACGCCGGTAAATATCGCGAATCCGGCGGATCTGCGGAGGCTGAAGGAGATGTTCCCGACGGAAGAACTCTATATCGTTGTGGGTTCCGACGTGATCCACAACGCAAGCTCCTATAAAAAGGAGCCGGAAGAGAATTCCATCCATACCTTCAACCACATCGTCTTCCGCCGCCCGGGTGAAGAACATCCGACGGAGGTATATGAGCAGATCCGGGGGAAAGTCGTGCAGCTGGAGCTTCCGCAGGAGCTGGAGGATATCAGCTCCACGAAGATCCGTGAAAATATCGATAACCACCGCGATATTTCCAGTCTCATTGATCCGGTCGTTCAGGAATATATTTACCACAAGGGCATGTACCTGCGGGAACCGGAATTCAAGCCGATCCTGAGGGCGAAAGCCATCGCGTTCGAAAATGCGTCGGGAAGAGACAGAGAGATTCTTGACGAGCTTGGAAATACGGTCCTCTACGGACATCCGGATGCCCAGTCGATCCTGACAAGGATCCAGGTGGAAAATGACCGTCTGCTGCTCTTAAGAAATACCGTGGAAGGCGAGCGCCCGGCGGGCTTTGTGAGTTACCGGGAGATCGGAAATAACGAGCTGTTCGGCGTCTTAAAAGACATGGAGTTAGCGAATCTGGTGCGGGGAAAGAGCAGCCGGGAGATCCTTCTCATCACGGGAATCTACGCGAGGGAGGAGAACGCAGGGGACAGCGAGGTGATCCGGGATGCCCCGCAGCAGCTTCTTGTGGAGGTCCTCGCGAAGGAACTGGAAAAGAATTACAGCTTTGCGCTGTTCGTGGCGGAGCGCGGAACGACGACGAAGGAGGTTGTGTACGCGCTGGAAAGACAGGGCTTTATCCGTCCGCAGCTGGCGGACGAGAGCGATAAGCGGACGGTCTATATGGTCGATATGCATGAGCCGTTGATGTTCCTGCACAATCTGGAGACCACGATCAAGGAACCGTTTGCCAGCAATGCGGCAGTTCTGGACGCCATCGAAAAGAACCACAGAAAGCTTCAGATGGCTATGACGAAGCTGTATCCGGGAAATCTCGTGATCTCCTTATCATCCGGTGTCATGCATCACCGCCTCGTAGACCGGATCACGGCCCTCAACGATGTGCCGAGGGAACCGCTGGTTCCGAGAAGACTCGGAAAGAATATGTGCGTCCCCTTCGGTAAGATCCTGAGAGGAAAAGTGGTTCCGAACACGGTGACAAAGACGCTGCACACCGATAAGGTCTACGAGCCGGATCTTAACAGCTTTACGATCGAGCCCTTCCCGTACTACTCGCCGTTAAAAAGCCAGATCGAGACGATCAAATCCTTCGACCGGCCGGTGATTTTAGTGGATGACCTTGTCCACAAGGCGGACCGTCTTCAGGTGCTTGTGCCGCAGCTCAGGGAGGACGGGATCCCGATTAGGAAGGTCGTTGTGGGTGTTCTGTCCGGCTATGGCCGTGACCTGATGCAGTGTCTGAAGGTCCCGGTTGAGAGCATTTACTCGATGCCGAACCTGCGCCAGTGGTTCGTGGAATCCACGCTGTATCCGTTTATCGGCGGCGACACCGTGCGCCGTGAGGAGATGAAGGTGGCGGGACTTCAGCCGTCCATCAACATGATCCTGCCCTACGCGACACCGAGGCTTTCAGGCTGCAGCAGAGAGGCGCTTGTGGAGTTCTCCGCATGCTGTATCGAGAATTCGAAGAATCTGTTCCAGGTTCTGGAAGCGGAATACCGGAAAATGTACGCGAAAAACCTCACACTTTCCCGGCTTTCCGAAGCGGTAATCCTGCCGCTCTGCCCGGATAAGGGAAGCTGTATGGAGTACGATGAGAATCTGGCGGCGTCTGTCTATCTGGAGAATGATCTGGAGACGCTGTGGAGAATGAAGGAATTTCTGATCAGGGGATAAAATGCTGAACGTCGTCTGGAATTTCGAGAGGCTGAAGGCTTAAAGTGAAGATCTGCGAAGATCGTGTGCTGTGTATCAAAGCCGTAAGGTCAGAAGATCTGAATGGCTTTGGAGCATGGCAGCAAAATATGGAAATCAGGGGGAATGAAATTATGATAACTTATTATAAAATCGGAGACGTGTTTTGCGCGTCCGCGCACGGCGATCTGCCATATGAAAAAACGGAGAAACCGGCAGCAGGGACAATGCTCACCTGGCTCTTTACCGGAGAACCGGGCAGCCGCCGCGCATCATTTCTCGTAAACCATCCGGCAGAGCTCTTCGCAGAGTGTGAGGATGTCAGCTGGTTAAACACAAACAGATTAAATGCGTCCGCATACGACGGACAGATCAGGGAACTCCCGGCGGAGCTCCTCGCGCAGCTCGATGCCGGAACGCTTCGGGCGGTGAATGCGTCCCATCCGAAATTTAAAGAGATCCTGGAATACAGGACGAAAGAGGGCAAAAAGCGTGTTCATGTTCTGGCAATTGGCGATGTTGGCAGCATGCTCTTAACGGGTCTGCACCTTCTCGGCGGAGATGTGATCTCTTCCATCGGAATCTGTGATATCTCCGACAAAGTGACCGCCCGTTGGGAGTTTGAGGAGAACCAGATCGCCTATCCGTGGGATTACGACGCGATGCCGGAGGTCGATGTGGTGGATCAGGATCACCTCTTTGACTGCGATGTGTTCGTTTTCGTGGCTTCCAAGGGGATCCCGCCGGTCGGCTCCGGTGTCAAGGACGTCCGCATGTACCAGTTCGAGAATAACTCGAAGATCATCGGACATTACGCGAAAATGGCGAGAGAGAGGAACTTTAAAGGTTTATTCTGCGCCGTTTCCGATCCGGTGGACCCGCTTGCGAAGACGGCATTCTTAGAGAGCAACAAAAATGAGGCAGGGGAGTATGACTGGATGGGACTTCTCCCGGAACAGGTACAGGGATTCGGCCTCGGCGTTATGAATGCAAGAGCCGCATACTATGCAAAACGTGATCCGAGATTTAAGCAGTTCCTGACGGAAGGCCGTTCCTTCGGACCGCACGGACAGGACCTCGTCATCGCGGATTCCATCGAACACTACAACGATGAGCTCTCAAAGGAACTGACAAACCTCACGGTCACCGCGAACCTCCACATGCGCGCCATCGGCTACAAACCGTTCGTGGCCCCGGCGTTTTCTTCCGGCGCGATCTCGATCCTGATGACGCTCAGAAAACAGTGGCATTGCGGATCTGTGTTCCTCGGCGGCGTTTACATGGGCGTGAAGAACCGCTACACGGAATACGGGCTTGAGACGGAGGCGCTGGCGCTGCCGGATGCTCTGTATGAGCGGATCGTGTTTGCAGCGGAGAATCTTGCGAAGATCGTGTAAATGCTGTGTTTGCTGCGAAGGCAAAAAGATAATAAAATGCTGATTTGACTTGTCCCGGCAGGTTTCCCGTGTGTCGGGGATATCTGCCGGGATTTTTATCAGGGAGAGTGATACATCATGGAGAGTGACAGATTATTCGTACTATACCCGCAAAAACGCGGTCCGGAGAAAGAACGGTCGCGTATGGACGAGGTTTTGAAGGAGGCGCTCGACGGAATCAATACTGAGATCGTGGAAGACATGGATTTCCTGGAACAGGATCCATACCGGTACCGTGGCCGCCGTCTCCTGTTCGTAGTTCCGTTAGGCAAAAACGGCATCAACCGCGGCTACTACGAGCTTCTCGCCTGGCTGCGGGGCGGTGATCAGGTCCTCGCGGGGGCGACTGCTGGGATGATCATCGATGCTGAGAGCGAATTTTACACGAAAGCCACGGCGAGAGAGCTGGCGGTGGCGGCAAACCGTGCCGGCTGCGCCTTCGTGGGCCGACCGCTGGTGGAAGGAACCGCCTCCCTCGACAACTACCTGATCCAGGCCGCCAACATGAACACGGACCGGTTCGGCGCCTACAAAAAGAGCGCTGGGATCCTGACGCACCAGATCCTCGAGGAGATCTGGCAGCCGAAAGATGAGGCCCATCTTCTCGTCCTTCACGCCTCAAACCACCGTACCTCCAACACGCTGGCGATCTGGCAGAACGTAAAAGAGCATCTGGATGACCGGATCAAAATTCAGGAGATCAACCTTAGAAACGGTACTCTTGTGGACTGTTCCGGCTGTCCGTACCAGATGTGCCTGCACTTTGGCGAGCAGGGAAAATGCTTCTACGGCGGGGCCATGGTGGAGAACATCTATCCGGCTGTCAAATGGGCCGACGCGATCCTGCTCCTCTGCCCAAACTACAACGATGCCCTGTCCGCCAACATGACAGCGTTCATCAACCGGCTGACGGCCCTGTTCCGGACCACGAGATTTTACGATAAAGCCCTGTTTGCGATCATCGTGTCAGGCTATTCCGGCAGCGACCTCCTCGCCGGACAGCTCGTCACGGCTCTGAACATGAACAAGACCTTTTACCTCCCGGGCAATTTCTGCATGATGGAGACGGCCAACAACGCCGGTGCCGCCATGAAACTTCCGGGAATTGAGGACAGGATCCGGGAATTCAGCGAAAAGATGACGCATATACTGATAAAAGGGGCATAAAATCGCTGATACAATTTTTGAATTTCAAGTAATTGCGCGCCAAAACTTTAAATTACAGAAGTAAATAACTGCAATTATGAGAAAACAAAGAATAAGCGAAAGATTTCAGACGTTTACAAAAATTACTAATATTTGTTGCAAAAGTGACAACGGAGATGTATAATATGTTCGTAAGCTTCCTTTGCTGAAACGTTGTGCAAAGGAACAGAAAAAGGAGGTAGAAAGATATGAGAAAGAGATTTTCCGCAGCAATGGCACTCGCATTATCCTGTGCAATGGTACTGACCGCTTGTTCCGGCGGCAGCAAACCGGCAGAGACCACAGCCGCAGCAGCAGCCGACACTACCGCAGCAGCAGCTGAAACAACAGCAGCCGCAGCAGCAGCCCCGAGTGGTGATGCCCAGAAGTTAACAATGGGTACTGGCGGAACCACCGGTACATATTACGCATTCGGTGGAGTAATCGCAAATGTATTAAACAGCAAAGACATCGGAGTGAACATTAACGTTCAGTCTACCGGTGCTTCCAAAGCAAATATCTACCTTGTAAACGACGGTGAAGCAGACCTCGCGATCGTACAGAACGACGTTATGGACTATGCTTACAATGGAACTGACCTCTTCGCAGAAGAAGGCGCAGC
The DNA here is from genome assembly GCA_934370915.1 of uncultured Lachnospiraceae bacterium. Lineage (GTDB taxonomy): Bacteria > Bacillota > Clostridia > Lachnospirales > Lachnospiraceae > Pilosibacter. Next base: position 3,448 of record CAKRNI010000058.1, on the reverse strand, counting down.
AAAAGATTTCACAACAGTTGCAGCCCTCTACGCTGAGGTTTGCCAGATCGTATCCTCCGGCGATATCAAATCTGTCGCTGACTTAAAGGGCAAGAGAGTATCCGTTGGTGACGCAGGCTCCGGTGTTGAGTTCAACGCGCGTCAGATCCTCGAGGCTTATGACATCTCCTTCGATGATATCCAGGTCAATAACCTCGGATTCGGTGATTCCGCAGATGCGTTAAAAGACGGCAAGATTGATGCTTTCTTCTGTACAGCAGGCGCACCGACAACAGCGATCGTAGAGCTCGCTACAACAAACGCGATCAACCTTCTTGAGATCGATGACGAGCACGCGAAGAAGCTTGCGGATGCACATCCGTTCTACACAACATACGCAATTCCGGGCGGCTCCTACAAGGGCGTTGATGATGATGTTCAGACAGTTGCTATTAAAGCTACTTTGATCGCATCCCCGAAGCTTTCCGAAGAAACAGTTTATAACCTCACAAAGGCTATTTTCGATAACAAAGATGAGATCGCTTCCACACATGCAAAGGGCGAAGAGCTTGATCTCGAATATGCGGTTTCCGGTATTTCTGTTCCGTTCCATCCGGGTGCTGAGAAGTACTTCAAGGAAGTAGGAGCAATCAAGTAATTACCTTGAAAAACAGGAAAGTAAGATTCTTTACAGTGGCAGCAATAATCACGGCAATTATTGCTGCCACTCTTGCCTATACTTTACGAAGCGGAGACTATCTGGTCCTGAGGAACGGAGACACAAATGCAGAATATGCCCGCTTCCGGGTAAAAGAGGGGGATGAGTTTTCTGTAACGTTCATCCACTCGGTAAATAAGTATCCGTTGACGGACGTTTACGAGATCCGCGACCACAAGATCTACGTGATCCGCACAATCTACAATAATTTCGGCGCGGGCGTGCAGACAGAGATCGAGGATGGGCAGACGCTTACGTATGATGAAAACGGAGAGATGGTCGTTTCCGGGTTTAATAAGGAAATGCCGTATCTCTCATATATCGTGGGTACGGTATCCGACCACACACTCACACTTCACGGAAAAGAAATCAGTTTGAGGGATCTCTGCGGACGCAACAGCAAAGTAGAGTTCTCCTGTGAACATAAAGGATTCTAAGCGTTAAAAGAGTTTCGGACATATCCGGCGCCTGTTTGTATAGGGGGTATACAGGGGCAGCGCCGGAAACGAAATATAAAGGAGGGATTGGTATGGCAGAGAAAGACAACATGAAAGTCAACACATCTCCGGTGGCTGATGTAGAGACCGGTACCGCCGAAGACGTCGAAGCCATCATGAAAAAGTACGACCGTGAATCGAATACCCGAATCTGGGAAGGCACCCCGAAGCAGGTCATTCGTTTCCTTCTGGCAGCGTTTTCAGTTTTAATGCTCTATATGAACTTGTTTGCAAACTGGGATGAGCGTGTAAGACGTTCCCTGTTTGTCGGTTTCGTAATTATCCTTTCATTCCTGGTATATCCGATGAAAAAGGGAAGCTCAAAAAAGAATTCCGTTCCGATCTACGATATTATCCTTATGGTACTCGGAGCTGGTGCTTACTTCTATTTCGTATTTAACTTTAAAACAATTATCGGACACGCGACACGAATCAGCCAGACAGAGGTTATCGTTGGCGTGATCGGTATCCTGATTTTAGCAGAAACATGCCGCCGCGTTGTAGGTATTCCGATCCTCTGTGTGGCGACATTCTTTGTGGGTTACGCGTTTTATAACGGACTTGGACAGGGCAGAGCATTTGCAGTAGTCTTAAAGTCCATCGTTTACAACCTGTTCTATACGACGAGTGGTGTCATCGGTACTCCGATCGGTGTCTGCTCCACGTATATCGCACTGTTTATCCTGTTCGGCGCTTTCCTTGAGGCGACCGGTATTTCTGAATTCTTTATCCAGCTGGCAAACTCCTTAGCAGGCGCTTCCACAGGCGGACCGGCAAAGGTAGCGGTTATCTCCTCTGCTCTCTGCGGTATGGTATCCGGAAGCTCCGTTGGTAATACAGTAACGACCGGTTCCGTAACGATCCCGTTAATGAAGAAGACCGGTTATCAGGGCGAATTCGCAGGTGCCGTTGAGGCAGCTTCCTCCACCGGTGGACAGATCATGCCGCCGATCATGGGCGCAGCCGCATTCTTAATGGCTGAGATGGTAGGCGTTCAGTACGGCGAGATCGCGATGAGAGCGATTTTCCCGGCACTCCTCTACTTCACAGGTATCTTCATTACCGTACATCTTGAGGCAAAGAGACTTGGCTTAAAGGGTATCCCGAAGGATGAGCTTCCGAAATTCGGACCGTTATTTGTCCGCCAGGGTTATCTTCTTATTCCGTTAGTTGCCCTTGTTGCAATGGTTATGATGGGCTACACGATGTCCCGTGCAGCGATCATCGCTACCGCCCTTGCAATCCTTGTCAGCATGCCGAATAAAGAAACAAGAATGAACCCGACAAGATTCATCAACGCGTTGGAGGCAGGCGGTAAGAATACACTTTCCGTAGCTGTTGCCTGCGGCGTTGCCGGAATCATCGCCGGTGTCGTAACAATGACCGGTCTTGGACAGCTTCTGATCTCCGCAATCGTCGGCGTTGCCGGTGACCGCGTGATCGTAGCCCTGTTCCTTACTATGTTAACCTGTATCGTTCTTGGTATGGGCGTTCCGACAACTGCAAACTACATCATTATGGCTACCACATGTGCACCGATCCTTGTAAACGGTATGGGAATCAACAAGATCGCTGCCAACATGTTCGTATTCTACTTCGGTATCGTAGCAGATATCACACCGCCGGTTGCTCTTGCGGCTTACGCAGGATCCGCGATCGCGAAATCCAACCCGATGAAGACCGCGTTAAACGCATCCCGTCTTGCGATCGCAGCGTTCATCGTACCGTATATCTTCGCGTTTAACCCGGCGATGTTATTTATCGATACAGGTGTTCTCGGTGTTGTAACGATTATCGTAACATCCCTGATCGGTCTGTTCGGCGTTGCAGCCGGCCTTGAAGGCTACATGTTCGCGAACCTGAATGTGATCGAGAGACTTTTATCCATCGTCGGAGGTCTCTGCCTGATCATTCCGGGAACCGTGACAGACCTTGTCGGTATCGTCCTTGTCGGTATCTCCGCGGCACTGCAGATGATGCAGAAGAAAAAAGCGGCGGCGTAGAAATGGTCGAAGTTGTGAACTAAACGAACCCCCTCAGAGGTGCTAGCTCTGAGGGGGTTCTTCCTATTTTATGTAGTTGGGCATCTACAGGTTATTTTTCCGTTTTACTGTCTAACCATTTGATGATGTAATGACACACTACACCAGCCATGACACTTTTATCTTGCAACCCCCCAAAATTTATGCTACACTTGCCCTAAAGTTTACCACTGTACCTGTTTAAAGAGAGAGGAAGGAAAACGATGGCAGAA
>CAKRNI010000057.1 GCA_934370915.1 uncultured Lachnospiraceae bacterium | reverse complement strand
AAAACGAAAACAGCCACGCCCCTGATAAACACTGGGGCTATGGCTGTTTTTGGCTTTATAAAGTGTCAAAGATGGGATTATACCATTTTCTCCTCTCTTTGCATAGTTCTTTTTATCACTCCTCCGCATCCAGCAGCGTGATCACGATCCCATCTGCCCCGATCTCTGTCTTTCTCTTCACAATGTCCTCGATCTGGGCCCGCTCCTGATCCGTAAGCGCGGCCGCATTCACAACAACATCTGCCTTCCCGTCCGTGATGCTGACCACCGGATCTACAAATCCCTTTGCCTTGAGAAGTGTCTCCGCCGCGTTTTCCTTCTCGGAGATCTCTGTCATCCCAATCAGGTTCTGGATCGCCGTCTGTTTTTCCTCCTCCGAGATCTGGTCACTGTTGATGATCTGCATCAGTGTTTCCTTATTCTTCGCCCGGATCTGCTCCCGTCCCAGCTGGACACCGGCTATGTACTCCGAGATCCCTGTTCCGCCTGTGAGTACTGCCTCACCCGGATTCTCAATTCCCGCCGCCGCTGTCTCCTGCCCTGAAGTCTCCGTGCCGGCAGACTCCGCACTCTCAGGCACTGCAGCCACCTCATTTCCGTCAGGAAGAAGTTCCTCTCCGTCCCCGTCAAGACTGGCAATTTCCCTGAGCTTTCCATCATTTTCCCCATTCTTTGCCTGATTCTCCGCCAGAATATCCGCATCGGAAATATCCATCATCCCTGCCTCGTACACCTCTGCTCCCGCAACTTCCTTCTTTGACGAGTAATTCAGGTATCCTGCTGCCGCGATCATAACTGCAAGCGTCGTGATAATGATCTGATTTCTTCTGAAGATCCGTTTCATCGCAAAACTCCTTCTTTCCCATACTTTCATACTTCCATTCTATGTTTCCGGACTTGAAATATACCGCTGTTATTCCCTCCTCTGTAAAAACAGCACCCATTTTTGCCGGTGTCCTGCAATCCACTGCCTTTATTTAACCGCCCTCTTCATCACCTTGATCTTATTCGCCGGAAGTCCTAAAAGCGCCTCCATTGCTCCCGAGATCTCCGCTCGGATCACCGCGCTTCCACCGCCGTCCGCACTGATGACCACGCCGGATATCTCCGGCTTCACTTCCTTCTCCATCACCGGAGACTGGCTCTTTCCGTCCAGTACCGTGCTCACGGACTGGTTCTCCTCTCTGGTGATCCGCGAGCTCTCGGAACCTGCCCCGTTCTCCTCCGTCACCGAGGATGTGCTGCTCTTATCCACATGCCAGATCCTCTCCTCCGAAGCTTTCAGCACCACCATCACATCCACCTCCCCGACCCCCTCAACATTCTTTAGGAGTTCCCGGATCCGCTGCTCCAGCAATTTCTCGTAAGAATCATTCTCTGCCTTTGCCCCGGTGTCTTCCACCGCTGTGTCCTCACTGTTCACACTGACATCCGCAAGTACCTCCGCCGTTTTTCCCTTCCATTCGGGCCCCGTGGTCTTTCCGGACGGCAGCGAGATCACAAACAGCAGCAAACCCGAACAGAATAGAAAAATCACCTTCTCCTTATTTCCTTTCAATACCGATCTCAATGTCCTGTTCTTCCACTCCATAATAAGCTCCTATCCTTCTTCTAATCGAAGCGATCACTGCCCCGGTCTGATTTTGCCCGCTCCGTATCACCATCTTTACATGGCTGATATTTCCGGTATCCGCCACCTGTGCCGAGACACTCACACATTCCACACCGTCACCCTCTGCCAGGGAACGGAGATCTGACTCCACAGCTTTCCGGTACTGCTCATAAAAGCCTGCGATCCGCCGCTCATCCGCAGCCCCCAGCTCTTCCTTCAGAGTCCGGACATCATTCTCAAAGGTAATCTTCTCAAATGTCCCCGCCATCGCTGTCTCCACTCCCGTGATCCGTGCGATCGGTCCGAACACAAGCAGGATCAGCACCGCCCCCGCAAACAACCGCAGATATTTTTCATACTTTGGGTCCGGCAGAAGGTTCATGACCATTGTCACAAAAAACATATAAAAAATGATGTCCTGCACCCAGTTTTCAACTGCTTTCATGTCGATCACCCCGCCCAATACACTGCATTCGTGGAATAACTGATCACCGCGATGGTCACCGCAAACAGTGCCAGAGAATACCCGACAATCTTAAGCAGCATTCCATGTCCCGCGGCATTCTGCGTCATGCATGCAGTCAGGCGCTGGTCACACACCGGCTGCATCACTGCCGCGGCCAGATAATAGAGAGCCATGAGCACCGCAAGCTTCACCATGGGAACTGCCGTTAAAAAGATGAGGACTGCCACCGCCGCAGCCCCTGATGTGTTCTTTATGAGGACTGCCGAACCAAGCAGAAGATTGGACACTGCCCCTGCACCGGCACCGATTCCCGGAACTGCCTCGATGGTCCGCATGACTGCCGCATTTTTCATGGCATCTGCCTGAGGAAGCACCAGTCCCTGGATCAGATGGAACCCTACAACGATCCCGAACATGGTCTTCACCGTCCACTCCACGACCTTTCCGAGAAGCTCCGTCATCACAGAAAACATCTCCTCCCGGAACAGGTTTCCAACCAGCGAGAGTACCATATAGAGCTTCATGATCGGCAAGAGAAATCCTGAGACCACCGTCTGGATCACACCGATGGCTCCCAGTGTAAACCCACAGACCGATGCCGATGTCACCGCCCCTCCGGCCATGGTCACCGCAAGAAAATACGCCGGAAGCAGAACCTTCATGAACCCTAAGATATCTCCTGTCGTCTCCTCGGCGATGCGGATGCTGGCAAAAAAGCTGGCCGCCAGAAAGGTCTGTACGCAGATACAGATCACATAGAAGCCCGTCTCTGACAGCTGACTGGAGCCAAAGATCCCCAAAAAGCCGGAACATGCCGCCCCGCACAGGGATAAGATCAGGATCTCAGCAAGAAACGAAGTGTTTGTCCTAAGCTCCGAGAACAGCGCGGAAATGATCCTGTCCCTTCCATATATAAAGACGTTCTCCACATCACCGTCTCCGATCATGTCCATCATTTCCCGGAATGTCATCCCCGCTGTCTGATCCTCACCGATCCGGTCCAGATAATCCTGAATTTCCGTAAGATCGATATCGGTCTTCTCTTCATCTGCCATCCACATCCGCTGTCCTGTTTTCTTCCCGGTATCCACCGGTCCAGCTGCAAGCACCGGAATCTCCCACTGCCGGAATCCGAAAAAAATCCCCACAACAAGCCCCAGCAGAAGAAATAGATTTCTCTTCCATCTCATTCCATAAACACCTTCAATGTCTCCACCAATGACAGCACCACCGGCGCACTCACCGCCAAAATTGCCAGCTTTCCCACCATCTCCACCTGATTTCCCACCGCCTGATACCCGGCATCCTTGCAGATTCCGGAGGTAAACTCCGCGATGTAGGTGATTCCCGCCATTTTTAAGAGTGCCGCCAGATACACATGCCGGATCCGGATCCCATTTCCGATCTCCCGCAGAGTGTCTAACAACACACCAAGCCGCGCAAGTCCGAGAAATCCGATTCCTATGGAAGCTGCCAGCACCAGATAGACTGCATACTCCGGCCGCAGGGGTTTTAACTGTGCTGCAAACAGAACCGCCGTAAGTCCAAGAAGAGCCGCCTGAACCACTGCCATAAATATCCTCCCTTCATGCTCCTCATAATGAAAACAGGTTTTTTATCGTCTCAAAAAGCTCGTAGATATACGGCACGATCCAGAACAGCACCAGGATCAGGCCGGCAAGGCTCGTAAGGAATGCCTGATCCTCCCGCCCGCTGTGTTTTAACACCTGACACATCACTGACACCAGGATCCCGACTGCCGCGATCTTAAAAATCAGATTTACCCCCATACACTTCCCCCCCTCTACGCGAAAAGCACCAGGATGAAAAGCCCTGCCGCCATCCCAAGAGACCGGTAAAGTTTCGTCCGGCCCTCCATTTCCTTTTTTAAAAACGCCAGCGAATCATCGGTCTGTTCCAGATAGAACAGGATCGTCCGTTCCTGGGTCTTTTTGTCCGCATAACCGAGATTTTTCCCCAGTGTCCTGATCGCCTCAAGGTCCTGCTTTCCCAGGGGCAGGTCGTCCGGGAATTTTTCCGTTTCCTCTATCCAGATTTCGGAAAACGGCCTTCCTTTTTCCTCCTCCATCCGCTTTTCCACCCGCAGGAAAAAAAGTCCGGCTTCCGCTGCCAGCCCGGAGGATTCGTCTGCAAACCGGCTGCCAACCTCCTTCAGCGCCTCCGGAAGTGTCTCGTTGGAGTACAGGATCCGTGCCTTTAAATAGACCGCCATCTGCCGGAAGCTTCCGAGAAGCTTCACTCGCATCTCCCACTCCCACGCCATCAGGAAACCTCCTGCTACAGCTGCTGTGGCCATGCACAAAAGCCCTAAATATTTCATGTCCTCCCTCCCTGAAAAAGCCGCATGATCTCCCGCGAACAGAAACCATTTCCGGCGCTCGTCCGTATTCCTAACCGAAAGAATCCGCAGCTGCCACCATCTCATACCGCTCATCATAAATTCCCACGATCATCCCCGGCCTCAAAGCTCCGGAGAGAACGACATACCGTGAAAATATCTTCTCCTCTGCCATTTTCCTCCACGCCGGCCGTTTCATGAGGTCACCGATATCCGTCCCATGAACCGTCGCAAGAATCCTGCATCCGCAGTTCATTCCATATTTCATCGCAAGGAGCTCATTTTCTCCGCCTGCCTCATCCACCGCCATCACATCAGGTGCCATGGACCGCAGCATCATGAGCATTCCCTCAGCTTTTGGACAGCCGTCCATCACATCGGTTCGGGGGCCAAGATCACACTGGGCAATTCCCTCGAAACTGGCTGCGATCTCTGAGCGCTCGTCCACAACCGACACATTCATCCCCGCCCCCCACGATCCCCCGCATGAAAGCTCCCGGATCAAGTCCCTTAAAAGTGTTGTCTTTCCGGCTCCCGGTGGGGAGATCAAAAGCGTATTCAGAAATGTTTTCCCCTCCATAAGATGCGGCAGCACGTTCGCCGCACATCCTCTTACCTCATGGGCAACGCGGATATTTAAGGAAGAAATATCGCGGAGCGTCTTCACGCTTCCATCCTCTACCACCGCTTTTCCGGCGATTCCCACCCGATGTCCTCCACGGATCGTAAGAAAGCCCTGACCGATCTCGCGCTCGTACGCATACAGGGAGTGGCTGGAACAGATCTCTAAGATTCCACGGATCAGCTCCCGGTCAGCGAGAACTGCACTCTTATCTCTTTCTTCATAAGCTTCCGCCGCTCCACAGGTTCCGTCTGAAAAAAGGATGTTTTCCCCGCCCTCCATCCGTATCATCACCGGCTTTCCCACCCGGATCCTGAGTTCTCTGATCGTTTTTACATCCCGGACTGCCTGTTTCAGCAATCGTTCAAAGGTATCCGCATTCATCTTCCTCTCCCTTCTCCCCGTATTCTGCCTGTCCGCCTTTCCCGGAATTGATACAATATATGAATCCTGATGTGATTTATGCCACAAACTCTCCCACGTCGATGTCGATCTGTTTTCGAATGCAAAAGAGCATATCCGTGTTCTCTGGATCTCTTCCGGAATCATCCGCTTCAACGGCTGTTCCGACAGAAATTTTCAGATCACACAAATATGCTCTTCTCTATCCTTTATTCGGTTGTTTTTATCTCAGTCGAGAAGACTCCCACATCTTCAGGTGGTGATTCATAACAAATTAGTCACAGTGGGAGTTAGGTCTCCGACTGAGATAAACGCTCTGCGAGGATGCGCAGTGATTCTGTAAAGAATATGTCAGCTTGCGCTGACCAGAATCACGCGCCAAGTCTCACGGACGTTCGACTTGAAGTCAATCCCCGTAGACCCGGATCATTCCGGAAACCTCACGCAGCACGGACATCCCCTTCACGATCATCAGCGCATCGTTGAAATGGCGCTCCAGAACGGAATCTGTAATCACAACCAGCTCCGCGACACCGTCTCTCGCCCGTTTCTGAACGACCTGCGCGATGCTGACGTCGTTGTTTCCGAGAACTCCCGCAATGTTTGCAAGTGCGCCCGGTTTATCCGCAACCTGAAGACGGAGGAAATATCTCGATCTCGTCTCCTCGATGGGTTTTACCGGATAATTCTTGTACGCAACTCCACCGTTCCATCCGCAGTTGTCATGAACAATATTTCTCATGACGATGATGATATCACCCATAACAGCGCTGGCTGTCGGCATCTTTCCCGCACCTCGTCCCATGAACATCGCGTCATCACAGGCCTCGCCGTGTACAAACACCGCGTTGAAGGAGTCACGGACTGTCGCTAACGGATGCTGCTCCGGGATCAGCATCGGGTGGACCTTGACCTCGATCTTGCCGTCCACAAGCTTTGTGACGCCGAGCAGCTTGATCACATAGCCGAATTCCTTCGCGTAGCGGATATCATCGGAAGTGATCTTTGTGATTCCTTCCATGTAGACATCGTCAAAGGTCACCCTGGAGTTGAACGCCAGAGAGGACATGATCGCGATCTTTCGTCCCGCGTCATAGCCCTCCACGTCTGCCGTCGGGTCCGCCTCCGCATAGCCAAGCTCTGTGGCCTTCGCCAGCGCTTCCCGGTAATCCATTCCCTCTTCCGACATCTTTGTCAGGATATAGTTCGTGGTTCCGTTTACGATTCCCATGATCTCCGTCAGCATACTGCCCGCAAGGCTCTGCTTTAACGGACGGATGATCGGGATCGCGCCTGCAACTGCTGCCTCAAACTGGATGTCACAGCCACTGTTTTCTGCCAGTGTCAGGATCTCCTGTCCGTGCTCCGCCAGTACGTCCTTATTTGCGGTGACTACCTGTTTTCCGGCTTCCAGAGCCTGCACGATATAGGTTCTCGCCGGTTCCACGCCGCCCATGAGTTCAATCACCAGCTGGATCTCCTCGTCTTCCAGAATCTCCTGCCAGTTATCCGTCATGATCTCCTTCGGAATTCCCGGACGGTCCTTCTTTACGTTCCGCACAAGAACTTTCTTGATTTCCAGGCTGGCACCTGTCTTCTGGAACATCTCATCCTTTAACATTTCGGAAAGTGCATACACTCCGCTTCCGACCGTTCCGGCGCCGAGAAGCGCTGCTCTGATCACATTTCTCTCTCCCATGGTTCGTATCTCCTCTATCCCGACATAGCCGCCTTCGTAAATGCGGCATCCGTCCGTGTTCTTTTCGCTCTCTCATGACCGTGTGTCATGGACATTTGTCTTTTTTACAGTGACGTAATTATACTACACCGCGTTAAAAAATGCAACCAAAAATAATGCCACTGTCAAAGATGTTACAGCGTAAAAAACACACCACAGATTTCTCCATAGTGTGTTTCCTGATTCATATATCCTTTATTCGGGGTGCCTCCCCGCAGTTTTCTCACGTGTCCACCGGCACATGATCCCAATCCGCCTTCTCCCCGGCTCCGACAAGCCAGTTCAACGCTTTATGGCGCTCAAAGACAACACCACCGTCCATTCCCGCCGGTGCAGGCAAATCCCGCATTCTCGTGTCTGTGCACGCCCAGTCCAGACAGAAGATCATATCACAGGCATCGAGAAGCTCTTTTGCGGTCCTCGGCTTTGCCGCTTCCAGAATCTCTTTCATGGAATGAAACGCCGTCAAAAGCTGGGCCGCTTCCGCCACCGCGCAGAAATGATCGGGAAAACTTAACGGCCCCTCAATGAGTCCCAGCGCCCACTCCATCACATACAGATTTTCATACTGCCAGGAATAAGAGATCTTTTCCGATTCCTTCGGATCCTCATTGTGCAGGTAATTCCATTCCTTCGGGGAGAAGAAATCATCTGCCCCAAACTCATTGATCCGTCTCTGGATGAACTCCAGTGCCTCCTTCTGGCTCATCTTTCTTGCCAGCATGGCCTCGGAAAATACCGCCACCAACATGAGCGCAACGGCTCTCGCCGCGATCTCATATGGTGTCCGGCAATCTGCCTCCGCCTCTGTCTCTAAGAGCGGGTAAAAAACAGGAATATACACGCCCCGCGCCTCAAACTCACGCCGGTTCTTTTCCCGGCGGTTTAACTGTTCTGTCTCGATCTCATTTCCGGGAGCATATCCTACTGCCTTATAAGGCAGGAAACGCTCCAGCTCACTGTTCCCGTTTCCGTCCAGGATCAGCTTTTCCGTCCCGGATGCATCGAGACAATAAAATCCTCTTTTTTCTCCCCTAAACGCCATGACGGCCCGAAGATCGGACAGCACACCAAACAGTGTCTGCTCCATATTCCTCTTTGCCGCCTCTTCTTCCTCCGTCAGGAAATCGGATTCTTCCCCCTCAAACGTGTAGTCCACCGAAATGATACTCTCCGTTCCCTCCAGCTGGTAAAGAAGATTCGTCTTCACGTCCACCGCGGCAGTCTCAACTCTGGAAAAATGTCCCCTTGACCGGTCAGACCACCCCCGGACCAGATCCCGTTCCTCTCCCCCTGCGCTCTCGCAGTAGATGTTGATCGTCACATCCAGATTCCCGTTATGAAGTTCCAATCCCGCGTCATGAGAATTGCCCGGAACGTCAAAGGCGTCCCGCAGTCTCTTCATGATCCGCTCCTGTGAAGTTTCCTTACAGAAAAGAAGGATCTTCCCCGCTTTCTGTTCCTCTGTCACTCGTTTTTGCCTCCTTGCCAAGTCCCCCGCTGCTGTTTATGCCTCCCGCAGCAGACTGCAGCTTTTTTCGTGCTCTATTTATGATACGGTTCTCCCTGAATGATCCGGTAACTCCGGTAGATCTGTTCCAGAAGAACGACCCGCATGAGCTGATGCGGGAATGTCATCTTTGAAAAACTCAGTTTGTAGTCGGCCCGTCCCAGAACCTGCTTTGAGAGTCCTAATGATCCGCCGATAACAAACACGATCTGGCTGATCCCCGACACGCCCCATTTTTCTATTTTGGCCGCAAGTTCCTCAGAATCCAGCATATTTCCGTTGATCGCAAGGGCAACGACGAAGCTTCCGTCCTTAATATTGGAAAGAATCCGCTCGCCCTCTTTTTCCTTGATCTGCGTCTCCACCGCCTCGCTGGCCCCGTCCGGCGTCTTCTCATCCGCCACCTGAAGGATCTCCAGCCTGCAATACCGGCTCAGGCGCTTGGAATATTCCGCGATGGCATCCTGAAAGAACTTTTCCTTGATCTTTCCGACTGTGATCAGTGTAATCTTCATACAATTTACGCCTCGAATTTCAGGATCATGTCATACCAGACTGCCCCGCCATGGACAGATTCGGAGACACCCATGTTTTTGTATCCGAATTTTGCGTAATAGTGGATCAGACGGTCCTTACAGGTAAGGATCAGGCCTTTTCTGCCTTTCTTTTTTGCGTCCTCGATCATGTGGTTCATGAGTGCCGCCGCGATTCCCTGAAACCGGCAGTCCGGGATCACATCAAGGCCGAAGATCGACTGGTACGCGCCGTCCGGCTTGTGGCAGGCGGAGTTTTCATACATCTCATCATAAATCGTTTCTGAGTCTGTGGCACAGCCGTTGATGAAACCAATGATCGTTCCGTCGGATTCCGCAACAAAAAAGCACTCCGGGAATGCCGCAATGCGGGCTTTCAGCGATTCCTCTGTGGCAGCTTCCGCCGCCGGGAAGCAGACTGCCTCCACCCCGGTAACTGCCGCAAGGTCCGACGGGCGGACCGGACGAATTGTGTATGTCATAAATATTTTCTCCTTTAGTTCAATTAAATTTGCTGGCGGCTATGCAGTAGAGCCCTGAATTGGGGCAGGCCCCAACTCAGGGCTCGCGGGCATTCGCCCTATAAGATCAACTGTCTGCCTTTCGGCTTATGTGCAAGCACAACGCCGAAAGTCAGCCTGTTGATCTTGCACTGCTCATCACTATGCGCGGAAGAAGTAGCCCACTCCCCACTTCGTATGCACATACTTCGGGTCACTCGGGCTCGGCTCGATCTTCTCACGAAGTCTTCTCACATGCACATCCACGGTACGGACGTCCCCATTCACCATCGCCTTATTTCCCCACACATATTCAAGCAGGGTCTCGCGGCTGTATACCTTGTTCGGATTTGTGACAAGAAGCTCCAGCAGATCAAATTCCTTCGCCGTCAGGTTGATCTCCTTATCTTTGATAAAGACTCTGCGGCTCTCTCTGTCAAGCTTTAAGTCTCCCTCTGTCACGACATTGGATGCCTGACGCTTCGCTCCGCCGCTTTTCTTATTGTTTCTGCGGATGATCGCCTTGATCCGTGCTTTAACCTCCAGAATATTGAACGGTTTTGTGATATAGTCATCCGCGCCGTACTCCAATCCCAGAATCTTATCCATATCATCTCCCTTAGCCGTCAGCATAATGATCGGCATCTCAGAAAACTCACGGATCGTCTGGCAGACCTCAAATCCATCGTGTCCCGGAAGCATGACATCCAAAAGGACCACATCGTACTCCCGTTCTTTTGCCCTCTCGATCGCCTCATCACCATCGTAAGCGCAGTCCACCTCATATCCGTCCTGTTCCAGACTGAAGCGGATGCCTTTCACGATCAGTTTTTCATCATCTACCACCAGAACTCTTGCCATTTTTCTCCTCCACGTTATGCTGTAATGCGCAGGTTCTCTCCTGCCACCTTTTTATGTCTATGACCTGATTTCTGCCTCCTGTGTTTTTCAATGTCACAATCAGCATGAATGATATGTTTTTCATCTTTTCACACCGTAATATTATCCTTTATCTTCTGAAACCCGGCCTCTTTGATACCGGATATCTTCATGATATCTTCAATTTTCTTAAATCCGCCGCTCTTTTCGCGATAGCGGATAATATCCTCGGCCTTCGACTCCCCGATTCCCTTTAAGGTCATCAGTTCTTCTTTTGTTGCTGTGTTCAGATTCACAAGACCGGAACCGGAAGTTCCGCTTTTCCCGGCATTTCCACCCACTGACGCATTGTCTGCCGGAAGCGATGCGGCTTCTTCCCTGTTATAGATCGTAATCTGCATCCCGTCAGAAACCTTTGAGGCAAGATTCACACATTCCCTCGCCGCATTCTCCGTAAATCCCCCGGCGGCATCCACCGCCTCGTAGATCCGGCTGTCCCCGGAGAGCTCATATACGCCCGGGTTTGTCACCTCTCCGCAGATATACACATAAACGCCTGATTTTTCAGAGTTTTCCACATCTCTCCGGTCTTCCGGAGTATTTTTTTCCGGCGCACTGTCATTTTCGTCCTCAGCCTTTTCTCCGGGTTCCCGGTTCATAACGATTGCTCCGGTATCATCCAGTTCCCGGGTTCTGTCTCTGCTTCCCGTCAGTCCAAACACAAGACCGGCTGCGATTAAGAAAGCCGCAGCCGTCAGAATTTTTTTCTTATGATCTTTCATATGTTTCCTCCTGAATCATCAGGGGGATCGTTCTGCCTGTCTCTATTTTACCGAATCAGTCCTATAAAAACAAGGGCATTTTTACGATGTACGAGTGGAATTTCCTGTCCGGCTCCACAGTTTCGCCGCGAAGCTCCCATATTTCTCCCGGATGCTCCTCTTCCTTCATTGCAATTTTTTTTAAATTATGCTATATTTGGCAAAAAAGCGTGCGTGATCCGCTTTATCCGAACCGGCAGCGGAGACAATGCGCCCAATTTAATCATACTTAAGGGGAATTACTGCTATGGAATTACATCTGATGCACTTTCTGATCGTCTGCCCGCTGGTGTTTCTCGCCGGATTTGTCGACGCGGTTGCCGGAGGCGGTGGCCTGATCTCACTCCCGGCTTACATGATTGCCGGTCTTCCGGTCCATTTCGCCATCGGGACAAACAAATTGAGCTCCGGAATGGGAACCACCCTGGCAACGGCACGGTTCGCAAAAAACGGTTACATCGCGTGGAAGAATGCGCTGCTCTGTATCATTACAGCCCTCATCGGCTCCTCCCTTGGCGCAAAGCTTGCCCTGCGGTTGGACGATTACTATTTTAAACGGCTGATCCTCGTGGTACTGCCCTGTACCGCCCTCTATCTCACATTCGGAAAACCCTTCGTGGGCGAAAAGGAGGCATTTCCGGTCCGCAGGATGATCCTGTTCAGTGCGCTGATCGCCTTCCTCATCGGCATCTATGACGGCTTTTATGGACCTGGTACAGGAACATTCCTGCTGCTTCTCCTCACCGGTGTTGCCCACATGGGATTAAAAGAAGCAAATGGCATCACAAAGGCCATCAACCTGACAACGAACCTGACAGCCCTCGCCGTCTATCTCATAAACGGAAAGGTGATTCTCCTTCTCGGCCTCGTTGCCGGAGTCTTCAGCATCGCCGGAAACTATCTCGGAACCCGCTGCTTCGACAAGGGCGGCGCGAAGTTTGTAAAGCCGTTGATGATGGTGGTACTGGTAATCTTCTTTGTAAAGACACTGAGTGAGATTCTTGGTGCCTGATGCTTACGATTATGTTCCAATTTTCATGCACTTTTCCCGGAGTAACAGGGGAATATGCCTTCTTACACAAAAAACGCAGTTTCCGGGGTCTACGCTATCGGAAACTGCGTTTTCTAACTATCGCCTGCTATGCAGCCGCTTCTACTTTTCTTTCATATACTCCGGTGTCACGTCTCTTCCAAGACCTTCCAGCATCTTCTTGTCACTGCGGATCGTCGCACATGCGACCGTTGTCAGCATATTTCCGGTGATCGTTGCGGATGCACCGGAGCAGAACGCCGTCTCGCCATCGTTTGTGAGAAGCGCGCGGCCTGCGCCAAGGCGGATGTTCGCTTCCGGGTTGATGTATCGGAACAACGCGATGGTGCGGAGAATATCGTCCTCAGAGATTCTCTCCAGATGCTCAAGCGGTGTTCCCGGAATCGGCATCAGGGCATTTAACGGGATGGAATCGATTCCAAGCTC
>CAKRNI010000056.1 GCA_934370915.1 uncultured Lachnospiraceae bacterium | reverse complement strand
GCAGAAGAATCTGGATCAGGCGTCCGTGGGATCAGAAAAAACATCCATATAAAGGAAACAGAAGAATGGATAAAAGATAATGCAGGTATACGGATCATTGCAATGACGGCAAATGCATTTGAAAAATGGCACACCGCATTCTCATTACTTTAGTGGTAGTGATGAGTCAGGTGTGCCAAAATTTTTATCAAGATACAGAACTAGTGTTTGCTGTACATTGAGAGATATGGTAGAATGTAAATGTGGAAAAGATATATTTGAATTGTAGAAGAAAACAGCTATAATAGAAATACTGGACAAGCAAAAATAAAATATATGAGGAATTTGGGGTATGGAAGGAAATTTAACAAAGGGGCCTATTATGAAGACCCTGGTGAAGCTCGCTGTCCCGATCATGGCATCGGCGTTTCTGGGGACGCTTTACAACATTACGGACATGGCGTGGATCGGTCTTCTGGGATCAAAGGCAGTAGCGGGAGTCGGTGTCGGGGGAATGTTTACCTGGCTTTCGCAGGGGCTGGCGTCCATGGCGAGAATGGGCGGACAGGTTCAGGTGGCACAGTGTATCGGGCGCGGGGACCGGGAAAAAGCCCACGGATTTGCCCAGGCGGCAGTACAGCTTTCAGCGGCAATGGGAATCGCGTATGCGGTGCTATGTCTCATATTTGTCAATCAGATGGTGGGATTTTTTAAACTTGAGGATGCGGAGGCCCAGGCGGCAGCGCTGTCCTACACAAAGATCGCCTGTGGACTGATCGTATTTTCGTTTTTGACATTGACACTCACGGGACTCTATACGGCACAGGGAGACTCAAAAACGCCGTTTATGGCAAATCTGATCGGACTTGTGACAAACATGATCCTGGATCCGGTTCTGATCCTCGGACCGGGACCATTTCCGAGACTTGGTGTAACCGGGGCGGCGATTGCTACGGTGACGGCTCAGGCGATTGTGATGAGTATCATGATTCTTGGGATTATTGCGCGGAAGAAGGAGAATGTGTTAAAAGGAACCCGGCTCTTTGCGAAGATTCCGGCTGAATTTTTAAGGGGAATCTGCAGGATCGGAATTCCAACCGCGCTCCAGGGCATGGCGTACTGCGGAATTTCCATGATCTTAACGCGAATGGTATCCGGATACGGCGCGGAGGCAGTGGCAACGCAGAGAGTCGGCGGTCAGATCGAATCGATCTCCTGGAATACGGCTGATGGCTTCGCGGCTGCATTAAACGCGTTTGTGGCTCAGAACTATGGGGCAGGGCAGAGAGAACGCGTCCGGAAAGGATATCAGGTATCCCTGTGGACAGTCGGAATCTGGGGAATGCTGGTCTCCGCCGTATTTATCTGCTTCCCAAATACGATTGCAGATATCTTCTTCCATGAGCCGAAGGCGGTTGCGACAGCTGTGGGCTATCTCGTGATCATCGGATTCAGCGAGGCATTTATGTGCGTGGAGCTGACGACGATCGGAGCACTGTCGGGACTCGGAAGAACGAGACTCTGCAGCGTGATCAGTATTGTGCTTACGAGTGCCAGAATCCCGCTTGCGGTTATCTTAAGCGGTATCATGGGGCTTGATGGAATCTGGTGGGCACTTACGTCCACGTCGATCGTGAAGGGAATTATATTTACATGTACGTTTTTCTGGATCATGAGAGAAAAAAGTGTGTGAGCAGGCAGTTCGGCAGGATGATTTGAGGCATGATATAGAAAGGTTTACATTGCAGTGCCGGGACGAATGAGGAGACGGAAGTCTCAGAAAGTTCTGGTATGAGGAAAATGATATGGAACGGTTGATATTTCATGTGGATGTGAACAGTGCCTTCCTCTCCTGGGAGGCGGCGAAGCGTGTAAAAGAGGGATTGCCGGATCTTCGGGAAATCCCGTCCTGCATCGGTGGGGACCCGAAGTTAAGGCGCAGCATCGTTGTGGCGAAATCGATCCCGGCGAAAAAATACGGGGTGACGACAGGGGAACCTGTGGCCCTGGCGTTGCGGAAATGTCCAAATCTCGTGTGCGTGCCGGGGGATTTTGCGCTGTACCAGAGATGTTCCCGGGCGTTTAAGGAGATCTGCGCGTCCTATGCGCCAGCGATGGAGTCGTTTTCGATCGACGAGGTGTTTCTCGACATGACCGGTACCCATCTGATCTATCCGGATCCGGTGGCGGTGGCCCACGAGATCAAGGATAAGATCCGGGACGAGCTGGGATTTACGGTGAATGTCGGGATCGGAACGAATAAGCTTTTAGCGAAGATGGCATCGGATTTTGAAAAGCCGGATAAGGTACATACGCTGTTTCCGTCTGAGATCCCGGAAAAAATGTGGCCGCTTCCTGTGCGGGACCTTCTGTTTCTTGGAAAGGCATCGGAGCAGAGACTTTTACAGGAAGGAATTAAGACCATCGGCGATATGGCGCGGTGCGGGGAGGCGGAGATCAGGCGGATTCTGGGAGAAAAGGCCGGGCACCAGCTTTACCGGTACGCCAACGGAATCGATGATTCACCGGTACGGGCAGAGCGGGAGGAAGCGAAGGGCTACAGCGCGGAGACGACCGTGGAAGAGGATCTTGTGACATACGAGCAGGCACTGGTGCTTCTGCTTGCCCAGTGTGATGTGGTGGCTGCAAGGATGCGCAGGGACGGGAAAAAGTGCAGCTGTGTGGCGGTGACCTACCGGACACTGGATTTCAAGACAAGGTCACATCAGAGAGCGTTTGAGGATCCGACGGATGTGACGGAGGAGATCTTTGCTCAGGTGAAGAAGCTGCTGTATGAATGTTGGAAGTGTGAGCCGCTGCGTCTGATCGGGATGGCGCTGACGGATCTGACAACGGATGATTTCAGACAGATCTCCCTGTTTGAGAATCCTGAGGAGCGGGAAAAACAGAAAAAGGTGGATGAGACATTAGATGATATCCGCAGGCGTTTTGGGAATGGAATGATCGTCCGGGGCAGTACGATGAGCACGGCCGGGAAGGTTGCGAGAAAGGCGAAAGCTCAGATGGATCAGGACGTGCGGACAAAGAAGGAAGAAGAAAAATAGGAAATTCTTTACTTGCAAATTTTCAAAGATGCGCTATAATAAGTCTTACAAAAAACAGGGGAGCTCGTTGGCGGGCTGAGAGGAAGTGATCGAACTTCGACCCTTTAACCTGATGCGGATAATGCCGCCGTAGGAAGTCATGATATGAATTTTTACAGGGGACATGCCGTGATGGGTGTCTCCTGTTTTGCTGTCATCTGACTTAAACTTTGAGAAAGGAGGAAACGGGATCCGCCAGCAGGCGGCGGGCCGAGGGGGAGCGCCCTGGGCCTTGTATGAGATCAGCGATGGGAAGCCGTGTTCCGGCGTGAGAGGATGCCAGTAAGCATCGACCGCCTTCCATACAGTGATCCGGAGAGGGGAACTGTACATTTTTATGTGGAGTACATGGTACTTCGCCTGTGGAAGCGCTGTTGTCGTACAGACGTTTCCTTAAAACGCGGCTGCACAGGGAAGCTTTGCGGCTGCGGAAAATTTTCAAAGGAGGAATGTGTGACGGTCCGAAGGAAGGACCGGTCACGCGGAATAAGACATGAAAGAGACAAATACGAAAAAATTAGCGGTGGCAGCCGTTTTCTGTGCTGTCGCAGTGGCAGGAAGCTTATTTTCATTTCCGGTATTCGGGAGCAAGTGTTCCCCGGTACAGCATATGGTGAATATTCTCTGTGCGGTCCTTTTAGGACCGGGATACGGACTGGGCGCAGCGTTCGCGGCGGCGCTGATCCGGAATCTTCTGGGCCTTGGAAGCCTGATGGCGTTTCCGGGAAGTATGTTCGGCGCGCTGATCTGCGGACTTGTGTATCAGAAGACGCAGAACATTCCGGCGACACTGGTCGGTGAGGTATTCGGAACATCGGTTCTTGGCGGATTCACGGCCTATCCGGTAGCAATCTTCCTTATGGGAAAGAGCGCGGCAGGTCTGGCATTTTACGCATATGTGATCCCGTTCCTTATTTCCACTGCCGGAGGTGCAGTGATCAGCGGTGTGCTGATCTACAGCTTAAAGAAAGCCAATATTCTTGCAGGTATGCAGGAAACAATGGGACAGTAGAGGAGAGAGAAGCATGTTAAAACAGATGTTTGATCAGGTGCGGGAGAAGAGCCCGCTGATCCACAATATTACGAACTATGTGACGGTAAATGACTGCGCGAATATGGTTCTGGCCTGCGGGGCCTCCCCGATCATGGCGGACGATAAAGAGGAGGTCGCGGAGATCCAGACGATCTGCGCAGGCCTCAATCTCAATATCGGTACGCTGAACAGCCGTACCATCGAGTCTATGAAGATCGCGGGAGCGCGGGCCAATGAGCTGGGACATCCGGCAGTGCTGGATCCGGTGGGCGTCGGTGCATCGACACTCCGGACATCGACGGCAAACGAACTCTTAAAAATTGTAAAATTCACTGTGATCCGCGGAAATATCTCTGAGATCAAGACGCTTGCGGTGGGAACAGGGACCACAAAGGGCGTGGATGCGGATATCGCAGACCGTGTAACCGAAGATAACCTTGATGAGGCGGTGGCATTCGTGAAGAAATTCGCGGAGAGGACAGGAGCTGTGATCGCGGTTACAGGCGCTATTGATATTGTAGCGGACGCAAAAAAAGCGTACTGCATCTACAATGGCCATCCGATGATGTCCTCCATCACGGGAACCGGCTGCCAGCTTTCTGCTCTTACAGCAGCATTTGTGACTGCAAATAAGGATCATCCGCTTGAGGCGGCAGCAGCGGCAGTCTGTGCCATGGGACTCGCGGGGGAGATCGCCCATGAACGGCTGACACCGCAGGATGGGAACGCAACGTACCGGAATTATATTATCGACGCGATTTATCATATGGATGGTGAGAATCTGGAGCGCGGGGCGAAGTTTGAAGTAAAATAGAACTTGAAATTATGGCGATGCCCACATATACTGTGTATAGTATTTCAGACAGAAGGAAATGAACAGCATGGTCATTGATGAAGAACTTTACAGACAGTATCTGCGCGGCGATGAAGCAGGACTTGAGGCTTTAATGAGAAAATACGGTAACCCGCTGACCCTGTACATCAATGGTTATCTGCATGATGTCCACGAGGCGGAGGACCTGATGATCGAAGTCTTTTCCTACCTGTTCACAAAAAAGCCGCGTATCAGGGACGGTGGACTTAAGGCTTACCTGTATAAGGCAGCGCGGCACATGGCTCTGCGCCACAAAAGCAGACGTCGGCTTTTCTTCAGCCTTGATGACCTGACGGAAGAGCCGGATGGAAAGACGCTGGTGGAGGAGGTTATCCGGACAAAGGAACGGGATCAGATTCTGCACTTCTGCATGGACGAGTTAAAACCGGATTATCGGGAAGCTCTTTATCTGACATATTTTGAAGGAATGAGCTACCAGCAGGCCGCCGAGGTCATGGGAAAAAGTGAGAAGCAGATCACCAATATGGTATACCGGGGAAAAGCGCGCTTGCGCGGATTACTGGAGCGGGAGGGAATTACCAATGCGAAGTAACGAGGAACGGATCGCGGAAGTGAAACGTCGTATTGCGGAAAAAGAATACAAAAAAAGACTGCGGAGAGAATGGGCTGCCGCAGTTTGCTGCGTGGCCGCATGTCTTGCAGTGATCGCAGGTGTTTCCCTTTCCATGCCTGATATTGTCAGCCGGATCGAGATGGGAACTGCCTCTAACTTTGAAACAACTGCGACGATGTTGGGCGGCAGCTCTGCACCTGGATATATCGTGGTCGGACTGCTCGCCTTTGTCCTCGGCGTGTGCGTGACGGTTTTATGTTTCCGCATCCGCAGACTGAACGAAGAAGAACAGACAGGGGAGCAAAAGGGGGAAAATGCAGATGGAAGTCGTCAGTAACCTTTTGCAGGCCGCGGTTACCCTGCTGGGCTTTGGCCTGGGAGGTATCCGGTATCTGAAAAGCCGGAAACAGGAGTATTTCCTGTTGACCTGCTTTTATGGCTGTTTCTTCCTTGGCTCTCTCTACTGGACACTGTATTTGCTCTTATTTTCCGAAACGCCGCAGGTCTTTTATGTGTCAGAGTTCGGCTGGGTAGCAAGTGTCATTTTCCTTTCCATGCTGCAATACGCACTTTCTTCGGAAGAAGAAAGGAGATTTCCGTGCAGGAAGGCCTTAAGTGCTGTCCTGATCGGTGCTCCGCTGTGTATATTTTACTGCACCTTTGGAGATATCCTCTCCAATCTGCTCTGGTGCGGTATGATGATCATTGTTTCCTATTCTTCTATTCGGGGGCTTGTCTTTGCCAGAAGGCAGAGGGGAGCTGCGCATAATATGAAATATTTTCATATCTGGGTACTGTGCTATGCGACATTAGAATATGCTCTCTGGACTTCCGGCTGCTTCTGGCCGGGAGATTCCATTTTCAGCCCATACTGCTGGTTTGATCTTTTGCTGGCGGGCTGCCTGCTCGCTTTGCTGCCGGTAACGGGAAGGGCGGTGCAGGAATGACGTATATTGAAAATGTTTTTATCTGTATGGCATCACCGTTACTGATCGCCGCCCTGTGCATGGGAAAACGGCAGACAAAATTCTTTCTGTTCTGCCTTGCGGGAATGGGGGCATGTCTGCTTTCCGCTTATATCAATACCTTTTTCGCCGCGCTTTATGGTGCGGATAACCTTGCCGCCACTGCGGAGATTGCCCCGGTGGTGGAGGAAGTCATGAAGCTTCTGCCTCTGCTCTTTTATCTTCTGGTATTTGAGCCGAAAGCGGAACAGATCAGAATTACTGCCGTGATGGTCGCCCTTTCTTTTGCCACTTTTGAAAATATCTGCTATCTGATCCAAAATGGAGCCGGACATTTTTCCTTTATTTTTTTCCGGGGGATCGGAACAGGAGCGATGCATGTGATCTGCGGAGCCATTGTAGGCGGAGGTCTCGCGTATGTGTGGCAGCGGACCTGGCTGAAGATTGCCGGAACCTGCGGTCTGCTGGGAGCAGCCATCACGGTTCACGCAATCTATAATCTGCTGATCGCTTACGGCGGCGCAGTGCAGTATATTGCCTATCTTCTGCCTGTAGTGATTTTGGCAGCGGGAAAGCTGATTGCCCGCCGTCTGACACCGTAATATAACTTTATTTTGTGATTTTTGGGAGCTGTTTTTACGCAGCTCTCATTTTTTTTTGAAAAATCTACTTCCCGGGTGAGAGTTTTTCCGGATTTTTGTACCTATATAAGTGAAAGACCCTTAAGCTGAGTGTTCAGAAAGGAGGTTTTGTGTGCATGTACGATACACAAAAGCGTGTTGCGCTGGCAAAAGAGCGGATAGCGGAATATCGCCGCCGACAGGCGCGGCGAAGCATTCGCAGTTTGTCTGTACTGTGCGCTCTGCTGTTTTTGTCCCTTCTGGGAACGGTAGGTACGGTGCAGAGCCAGCCGATGGATGCCGCGGGAATGTACGGGGCGATCCTGCTGCATGAGGGTGTGGGCGGATATGTGCTGGAAGCGGTCATTTCCTTTACCGCGGCAGTTGTGCTCACTGTTTTATATATCAAATTCAGAAATAGGAAACAGATACCATAGAAATGGGGGGAAAATCAATGAGAAAGCCAGAAAAACAAAAGAAACAAAAGAAACAAAAGAAACAAAGAGAACGGATCTATGCGGCACTGCTCGGTATCTGTATGATGCTTTCTTTGGTTTCTGTGCCTGTATTGGCGGCAGAAATGAGAAAAGGAGCGGGCAGTCATGAGCATACCCGGGAATGTTATACGTGGACGGAAACATGTGTCCATGAGCATGCGCCGGAATGTTACCCGCAGAAGGAGATAACGGGATCTGCGGCCACCTCATCTGACGCGGTGGAGGCCACCGAGTGCCGCCATGTATGCAGTGAGGAAAGCGGCTGCATCACAAAAGAATTAAATTGTCAATATGACAGCGAAAACACTCCAATAGCTGCGAAAGCGCTTATGAAAAATAAAGCGATCGCCACCCGGTCCAATGCGCGGAAAGTCTCTTCTATCGTTCGCGCACAGGAGATGATCAATGCTTTGCCGGACGTAACAGATATCAATAACGATAACATCGAGGATGTAAGGCTTCAGTTTAAAGATGTTGAGGACGCAATGATACAGCTTTCCGTTGAGGACACGGTCGTTCTTGATATCGCACGCTATCTGAAGGTTGCCGCGGTGCTGTATGGACCGTTTCCTGACATCCAGAATCCTATCATAGGCACAAATATTAAATGGACGATCAGCAGAGACAATAAGACCATTACGATATCCGGTAAAGGGGAAATGCCTAATTTCGACAATACCATTTCCGGTAAAAGGTGCCCCTGGGAGGACAAAAAGTCTAATATTGACAAGGTGGTCATAGAGGAAGGCGTGACAACGATTGGAGAAAATGCATTTAGTAAATGCATAAGACTCAGTGAGGTGCAAATTCCAAAAACAGTCAAAACAATAGGGAGTGCCGCTTTTAAGGGCTGTAACACCCTCAGGCAGATTGATATTCCAGGTAGTGTCAAAAACGTGATGCCCTTCGCGTTTCATGAATGCCCGCAACTTGGGCAAGTTCACACCCATTGGGAAAATCCGGATGAAGCAGAGTTGTCATTGGCATTTTATATGCCTTATCTGCCCGGTGAATCATGGCCGGAGAATCTGACGATATATGTTCCTGACGCGTATAAAGACAAATTTGCAGCTGCATGGAAAAATTGGAAGGTAGAGGGCGAAACTTACACAGTCTCTTTTAATGGAGACGGAGCACCGGGATATATGGAGTCAGTTGAAGGCATATCCGGGGATTACGTTCTTCCGGAGTCTGGTTTTACATATCAATCAGCGATCCTTGATTGCTGGGCGCTGGATAATCCTGATGGAGAGAAAGCGGGCTGCCCGGGAGATATTTTTCGTGTTACGGAGAATGTGGTGCTTTATGCCAGCTGGAGACTTGTGATCGTGATACCGGAGATTCACGCATGGGGCGAATGGCAGAGCGATGCCGGAAAACATTGGAAGAAATGCTCAAACTGTAATGTCATCGGTGAAGAATCAACACATAAGTGGGATAGCGGCGAAGTGACAATACAGCCTACCTGTACAACCGCAGGTCAGAAAACCTATACCTGCACAGTCTGCTCCGCAACAAAATCAGAAACGATGGATGCGCTGAGTCATGATTTCAATGTGCAGCAGCATAATGAAATCCAGCACTGGAAGAAATGTTCCCACTGTGAGGCAGAGGATGTCAGGGAAGATCACTCTGGCGGAACAGCCACCTGCAAAGACCAGGCGGTGTGTTCTGTCTGCGGCGCGGCTTATGGGGAGCTGAATCCAGATCACCACACGGGCGGCACCGAGGTGCGCGGCAGAGTTGAGGCCACTGCCAGCGCGGATGGCTATACGGGGGACACCTATTGTAAGGGCTGTGGTATCAGAATTGCGGCAGGACAGGTGGTACCGAAGGATCCGGCGTCCCCGACGACCCCGACAACCCCGACGACACCGACGACCCCGACGACACCGACGACCCCGACGACACCGACGACACCGACGACACCGACAATCCCGACGATTCCAACGACCCCGACGCCCCCGAAAAAGGACAGCAGCAGTTCCGGCAGCAGCGGCGATACCACCAGCTATACTCTGAACCTTCATGCGAACGGTGGCGGCGGCATAAGTACAATCGGGGGAACCTACGGTAAGACAGTCAGCCTTTCCGATCATATTCCGACCCGTGAGGGCTATGATTTTACCGGCTGGTATTCCGATCAGGAATTGACACAGAGGATCACGGAACTCAGGATGATCGGAAACAGGACGATTTACGCCGGCTGGATAAAGAGCGATCCAAACGCAGGGGCGAATCCATTTACGGATGTGTATGGAAATGATCGGTTTTATAAAGATGTGATATTTGTCTATGAGAAGGGATTGATGTCAGGCACCAGTGCGGTGACATTTGCACCGAACACCAATATCACCCGTGCTCAGATTGCGGTGATCTTCTACCGTATGGCGGGCAGCCCTGCTGTTGAGGGAAAGAACCACTTTACGGATGTTGAGTACGGTCCCGGTACCGTAGGGTTTTACGATGCGGTAACCTGGGCACAGCAAAACGGGATTATGGGAGACCTTGACGGCAAGAAATTTGGTCCGGATGATCCTGTTACGCGCGAACAGCTTGCATCGATCTTTTATCGCTACGCACAGCTTAAGGGTTATGATACCACACAGAGTGGCATGGCAGACGGCAGCGATCTTCCTGATCTGAAGGGAACTGTTACCCGCGCTGAGACTGCGGGGATGCTCCATCAATTTGTAGAAAAACAGGGACTGAAACCTGTTGCTGCGTCGACAGGCGGGACAGAATGGGTGAAGAGGACAGGCGGCTGATGGCCTGTTTGTCCGGATCAAAAATGAATAAAAGACCTTTTGACATCGTTGGTTATTTTGTGTCAAAAGGTCTTTTTACTATTTATAAAATCTATGTAGTTTATGCTGGCCGTCAGTCGTAGAATGTACATTCTTGGGCAGAATGGAATTTCTGGAAACAGTCCTAAAAAGAGATGAATGAGCAGGGATTTATTTTATCTGCGTGAAGACAGAATATCCACGCCCCACACAAGCAGGATCAGTCCCAAAAGGATCGCGCCAGCCTTATTCCAGTCATACTGGTTCATCGCAAAGATCAGCGGTGCGCCGATCCCGCCTGCGCCCACAAGTCCGAGAACGGACGCCTCACGGATATTGACGTCAAAGCGGTAGAGGACGGCGGAGCAGAACGCCGGGGCGATCTGCGGGAGAACGCTGTGGAAGACGGCTGGAACCGGGTGGACGCCCATGGCGAGGAGTGCCCGGTACGGGCCGGGATCAATGGCCTCCAGACATTCAGTGAAGCGCTTTGTGAGAAGTCCGATGCTGCAGACTGCTAACGTCAGGACACCTGTGAAGGCGCCGGGGCCGGAGACCCGGATAAAGATCAGACCATAGATCAGAAACGGGATCGACCGGATCGCCATGATGATCAGGTTAAAGAAAAAGGCGGCCGGTGCCGGGACAAAGCGTCTTGTGTTGAGAAAGGCAAGAGGTGCGGCAAGAAAAGCACCGATGGCTGTTCCGACAATGGCAATGCAGATGGTTTCAAGAAGCAGATAGCCGAGCCCGTCTTTCTTTGCGGAGAAAAAGAAGCTCCAGTCCGGATGCGTGAGTCCGGCTGCCATACTTTTTAATGCCGCGGCACTTGTCCTTGAAAAATCCGGCGGAGTCTGAGTCGCGAGGCAGAAGAGGAAGAGCACTGCAAAACCGAAAAGGATCATCCGTCCAGAGATACGGGTCTTTTTAGACAGGTCCCTGCTGCGTGAAAAAAGTTCTGCAATCTGTCCGCTGTGGATTACCGACGTAAAATACCGGTTCGCGGATTCGATGACACAGACGGTGAGAAAGAGCAGAAGCAAAATCGTTCCGACTTTGTGGAACTCCCGCCAGGAGATCTTTTCATTTAAGATCAGGCCGATCCCGCCTGCCCCAACGTATCCGAGGATGGAGCTGTGCCGCACATTCGTCTCAAAGAGGTACAGGGCGTTTGTCAGAAACGCGGGCAAAATCTCCGGCAGGACGGCATGGATAAATGCCGGGAAACGGGCGCAGCCCATAGAGATAAGGGCCTGATACGGCGCGGTGTCCGCGTGTTCCGCATCCTCGTAGGTGAGCTTGGTCATGATCGCAAAGGTGTAGAGCGTGATGGCGAAGGTTCCCGCGAAGGTTCCGAGTCCGAAGAGAAAGGTTGCGGCGAGGGCCAGAATCAGCGCCGGAAAAGACCGGAGTACCTGGATCAGGAGACGCAGCAAACGCCTTGCCCATGACGGAAAATGCAGGGATACGGCGCCGAAAGGGGAAACGATCAGTGCCAGAGCGGATCCGGTCACGGTACCGGTCACGGACATCTGGACTGTGTAAAAGAGCGGCAGCAGGATCTTTGGAAAATAGGAGAGATCCGGCCGCAGCATGTCGGCCGCCAGATCTGAAAGATGGGAGCTCCTTGAAACAAAAAGAGCCGGATCACATCCGGTGAAGGACGCGGCGGTGTAAAAGCAGAGAAGGAAGAGGATCCAGCCGGCAGGTTTTATATATTTTTTTCGGTTTCTGTACATGGATTGCTTCCTCCTCTGAAATGTTTCTCTGCAAGGATCCGTTGGGACGGATAAACGCATAAATAGCAGAGTTCTATTATTCATAACCTAAGACAGGTGGGAGTCTTCGAGACTTAGATAAATGTTTCTCAGGATTTCCTCATTTATTTCCGATGGCGTTCCATCAAAAACCACCGTTCCATCCTTCAGTCCGATGATCCGGTCGGAAAACTCCTGGGAGAATTCAAGGTTATGGCTGTTCATAAGAATCGTGACGCCGTCCTTTTTCTGGATCTCCTTTAAAAGTGTCAGGATCTGCCGCCCGGTGACCGGGTCCAGGGACGCGGCGGGCTCGTCGGCCAAGAGAACCTTTGGATGACGCATAAGGGCTCTCGCGATGGCGGCGCGCTGTTTCTGCCCGCCGGAGAGATTTTTTACCGGTTCCTCCGACTTCTCGGAGAGTCCCACGCGGTCAAGAAACTTCAGGGCTTCTGCCCGCCGCTCTTTCCCGTAAACTCCGAACACAGCCGGGAGAAATCCCATATCCGGCAGACAGGCGGTGAGCACATTTGCAAGGCAGGTGGAATTTTCCACGAGACAGAAATCCTGGTAGATGGTGCCGATGGATCTCTTCACATTCTTTCTGGCGGTTCCGGACATGGACGCTATGCTGCAGCCATCAAAAAGGACAGCCCCGTCCCCCGGCGTCTCCATGCCGTTTAAGATCCGGAACAGTGTGGTTTTTCCGGCTCCGGACGGACCGATCACGGAGACGAACTCGCCCTGGGGGACGGTGAACGTCACATGATCCAGGGCGCGGGTCCCGTTTTTAAATTGTTTTCCGAC
>CAKRNI010000055.1 GCA_934370915.1 uncultured Lachnospiraceae bacterium | reverse complement strand
TACTTCGGTCCAAGGATGATCGCTCCGATGATGACCGGGACGTGGATGATCGTTGCGTTCATAAAGCCTAACGGAATATAACCGAGAAACGGTACCACCGACATGGCGATGATGATCGCAGTGAAAATCCCGGCAAGGGACATGTCCAGAACTTTCTTTTCAATTTTCATTTTACAATTCCTCCTGCTACTGTTCTCTTGCGAGATACAATGCAATATAGTCACGTCTTGCATTATACAGTGTCAACCTGATGCAGTCAAATTCTTTCTTAAATTTTTCTTTTATTTTTTCTTATCATACCGCTTCCGGCCTCATTACTCTCCTGCTTCCGGCTTTTTTCACTTCCCTATTTTTCGGTCTCTGCTTTCACTGGCAAACTGTCCTGTTAAATTATGACCTCTTTTCCCTTCTGAATTTCTGTGTCTTTCTTTCGCGGACACAACGGATTGTATTTACCCTGTCCGTTCCCGGCGTACATCTTGTTGTGTGGGTATTCACATGTTTTCCACCCGTAATTATCAACTTATCCCCAAATCGTGGATAAGTTGTGGATAAGTCGCTGGAAAAGTTGTGGATTTTCACATTTAACATTGAAAATTATTCTGTTTTACGTTAGAATAAACTCAGAGTGGGTTTATATGCATTTGTGGACAGGCCCCCACCTTTTCCACAGCTATGCACATCGTTATACACATGTTTAGGAGTATGAATATGCTGGAAGAAATCAAAGAGAAATGGGACGAAATCCTTTTAAATATAAAGGAAGAGCATGATATTTCAGAGGTGTCCTATCGAACATGGCTGCTGCCGCTGATCCCGGAATCTGTGGATAAAGATATCCTCACAATTCTGGTGCCGGATTCTGCCTTCATCAGCTATGTGAAAAAGAAATATGAATTCCTGTTGACAATTACGATCGAAGAAATCACAGGATTTCAGTGCAAATTAGAGTTCAAGTTAAAATCTGACGTGAAGGAGCCGGAAAAAGAAAACCGCCTGATCAACGTAAACAACAATACGGTCAGCCAGCTTGCTCTCCAGAATGCAAACTTAAATCCTCGTTACACGTTCGATACCTTCGTCGTCGGAAAAAATAACAACCTTGCCCATGCCGCATCCTTAGCAGTTGCGGAATCTCCGGGCGAAATTTACAACCCGTTATTTATTTATGGAGGTGTGGGCCTCGGAAAAACACACCTGATGCATTCCGTTGCCCATTTTATCTTAAAAAATAACCCGAGCGCAAAGATCCTGTACGTGACTTCCGAGAAATTTACAAACGAGCTGATCGACGCGATCCGAAACAAAAACAATGTTTCCACCACGGAATTCCGTGAAAAATACCGAAATAATGATGTGCTTCTGATCGACGATATCCAGTTTATCATCGGAAAAGAAAGTACACAGGAAGAATTTTTCCATACCTTCAATGCCCTATACGAGGCAAAAAAACAGATCATTATTTCTTCCGACCGTCCTCCGAGAGAAATTGAAACTCTGGAAGACCGTCTCCGTTCCCGTTTCGAATGGGGACTCACCGTAGATATCCAGCCACCGGATTATGAGACCCGAATGGCGATCCTGCGGAAAAAAGAAGAACTGGAAGGATACAACATTGACAACGAGATCATCAAATATATCGCTACCAATGTAAAATCCAACATCCGTGAACTGGAAGGTGCGCTCACAAAGATCGTCGCTTCCAGCAAATTAAATAATAAGGAAATCAATCTCGAACTTGCCGAAGAGGCATTGAAAGATCTGATCTCCCCGAACGCTGCCCGTGAAGTGACCCCGCAGCTCATTATTAATGTAGTTTCCGAACATTTTGGAATCACTCCGTTAGATCTGATCGGCCAGAAACGAAGCAAAGAACTCGTATTTCCGCGCCAGATCGTCATGTATCTCTGCGGTGACATGACAAGTGAGTCCCTCCAGAACATCGGAAAAGCATTGGGAGGCCGTGATCATACCACTATCATTCACGGAACAAAAAAGATTGCCAGTGAATTAAAGACAGACGAGAATCTGAAGAATACCATCGATATTTTAAAGAAAAAGATCAACCCGCAGTAGTCTGTGGATTTTTTCGTGGAAATCTCGTTGAAAATTTGTGGATAACATGAGGTGGATTTTTCGCGATTTTTTCCTGTGGAAAACTCTCATATTGTCCTTTGGGATTTTTCAAGTTACCCACAATGGTTTTCACAGAGGTTTTTTCAGGATTTCACTGGGGTTTTACCCCTTATAAACAAATTAACACCCCCTACTACTGTTAAGACTAATATCTTTTATATATTTCTTTATTTGTGAACGTTTCTTAAGAAAGGAAGTTATCAACAACCATGAAACTGACATTCCAGAAAACCGCTCTTTTAAACGGTATCAATATTGTTCTCAAGGCAGTTCCGTCAAAAACAACGATGCCGATCTTAGAGTGTATTTTGATCGATGCTTCTACTGATGAGATAAAACTGACGGCTAACGATATGGAACTCGGCATTGAGACAAAAGTTGAAGGTGATATCCTTGAAAAAGGTAAAATTGCCTTGGATGCAAAGCTTTTTTCTGAAATTGCAAGAAAATTATCCGATGCAGATTCCCTTGTAACCATCGAATCTGATGAAAAATTTAATACTGTGATCACCTGTGAGAACTCTGTATTCAAAATTCAGGGAAAAGATGGCGAAGAATTTTCCTATCTTCCATACATTGAGAGAAATAAAAGCATTACACTCTCCCAGTTTTCCTTAAAAGAAGTGATCCGCCAGACGATCTTTTCTATTTCAGCGAATGACAGCAATAAGATGATGACCGGTGAACTGTTTGAGATAAACGGTGATACACTCCGGATTGTTTCTCTCGACGGACATCGTATGGCAATTCGCAAAATTGTATTAAAAGACCAGTACGAAAGCACAAAAGTCATTGTTCCGGGAAAAACTTTAAATGAAATCAGTAAAATTCTCACCGGAGACAACGAAAAAGAGGTCCAGATCTTCTTCGGAGCGAACCATATCCTCTTCGAATTTGATGATACGATCGTAGTATCCCGTCTGATCGAAGGCGAATATTTCAAAGTGGATCAGATGCTTTCCAGCGATTATGCCACAAAAGTCTCCCTCAATAAGAAAGATTTTCTGGACAGTATCGAGAGAGCTATCATTTTGATCCGCGAAAATGACAAAAAACCGATCATTTTGAACATTGAAGACTCAAAAATGAGTCTGAAATTAAACTCCAGCTTCGGTACCATGAATGCTGAGATCCTGATCCACAAAACAGGACAGGATCTGATGATCGGATTTAATCCGAAATTCTTAAGTGACGCGCTGCGCATCATCGATGATGAGGAAGTGACCCTCTATATGATGAATGCAAAATCCCCGTGTTTCATCAAGAATGAGGAAGAAAGTTACATTTATCTGATCCTGCCGGTAAACTTTAACGCCGCTGCAATCTAAAATCAGGCGAAATATTCCCGAAATCCCGGAAAAAATGGGATTTCGGGCTGGTTTTTTTCATGACCGGAGGAATAAAAAAGGAGAAAAATGGAAACAATTCATTTAAAAGACGAATTTATCAAACTTGGCCAGGCATTAAAGCTTGCCGGTTTAGTCGGTTCCGGAGTGGATGCGAAATTTGTGATCCAGGACGGACTTGTAAAAGTAAATGGGGAAGTTGAGACCCAGCGCGGCAAAAAACTTTACCCGGGTGACACGGTTTCCTATGACGGAAAGACATTTAAGGTAGAAAATTAGAGATTTTTTATGTTTATAGAATCCATCGAGCTGTCAGATTACAGAAATTACGGTCATTTACATATCGATTTTCATAAAGGGACGAATGTTCTTTATGGAGATAATGCCCAGGGAAAGACAAATATTCTGGAATCCGTTTACGTATGCAGCACAACAAAATCGCATCGTGGAAGCAAAGATAAAGAAATGATCCGGTTCGGCGCGGACGAAGCACATATCAAAATGATGGTCCGCAGGGATGAAATTCCCTATCGGATCGATATGCATCTGAAGAAAAATAAGGCAAAAGGGGTCGCGGTGAACGGAGTTCCGATCAAAAAAGCCAGTGAACTTTTCGGAATCGTCAATGTGATCTTCTTTTCACCGGAAGATCTGAACATTATCAAGAACGGACCTGCCGAGCGAAGACGCTTTGTTGACCTGGAGCTTTGCCAGTTAAATAAGCTGTATGTCTACAATCTGGTACAGTATAACAAAACGGTTATACAACGAAACAAACTATTAAAAGACATGGATCGCGACACGTCCTTAAAAGACACACTGCCCATATGGGATGAGCAGCTCTTAAAGTACGGCACAGAACTTATAATTATGCGTTCTGAGTTTATAAAAGAGCTGAACCCATTGATTTCGGGCATCCACGCGGGACTTTCAGGCGGAAAGGAAACCCTTTCCGTTGCCTATGAGCCGAATGTGACGGCGGAAAATTTCAGGGATCAGCTTACTGCAAATCAGTTTCAGGAGATCAGGCAGCGTCAGACTCTGACTGGTCCGCACCGCGATGACCTGAATTTCATCATAAACGGAACGGATATCAGACGGTTCGGATCACAGGGACAGCAGAGAACGGCAGCGCTTTCTCTGAAACTTGCGGAGATCGAGCTGGTAAAAAAGATCGTAAAGGATTATCCTGTACTTCTTCTGGATGATGTCCTTTCTGAACTTGACAGCAAGAGACAGGAACATTTACTTTCAGAAATTACCCACATTCAGACCCTGATCACATGTACGGGGCTGGATGAGTTTGTAAACAGCAAATTCCGGATGGACAAGATTTTTAAGATTGTTGAAGGAACGGTAGAGAGCGAAGACTAAAGGAGGAACTTCATGAGCGCAGAATATAATGCAGATCAAATCCAGATTCTGGAAGGACTTGAGGCTGTAAGAAAAAGACCGGGAATGTACATTGGAAGTACGTCTTCGAGGGGACTTCACCATCTGGTATATGAGATCGTAGACAATGCGGTGGACGAGGCTCTTGCAGGATACTGCGATACCATCGATGTACAGATCAATTCCGACAATTCCATCACAGTTGTCGATGACGGACGGGGAATTCCGGTCGATATCCAGAAAAAAGCGGGACTTCCTGCAGTCGAAGTGGTCTTTACGATCCTTCATGCTGGCGGTAAGTTCGGCGGCGGGGGATACAAGGTATCCGGCGGCCTGCATGGTGTAGGAGCTTCTGTTGTAAATGCCTTATCCGAGTGGCTGGAGGTCGAAGTCTACCACGGAGGAAAGGTCTACAAGCAGCGCTATGAGCGCGGAAAGACCATGTACCCGTTAAAGATCGTGGGTGACTGCCCGACAGACAAACATGGTACAAAAGTAACATTCCTTCCGGACAAGACCATCTTTGAGGAGACGGTCTATGATTACGATACTTTAAAGATCCGCCTCCGCGAGACGGCATTCCTTACAAAGAATTTAAAGATTATCCTCAGAGATGACCGCGAGGACAAGAAAGAAAAAGTATTCCACTACGAAGGCGGTATCAAGGAGTTTGTCTCCTACTTAAACCGCAGCAATGTGCCGCTTTATGACAATGTGATCTACTGCGAGGGCAAGAAGGACAACGTGCTGGTAGAGGTTGCCATGCAGCACAATGATTCTTATACCGAGAATATTTACAGCTTTGTAAATAATATCAACACACCGGAAGGCGGAACGCACCTCACCGGTTTCAGAAATGCCTTAACAAAGACATTCAACGATTACGGAAGAAAGAATAAGCTCTTAAAGGACAATGAGCCGGCTCTCACTGGCGAGGATATCCGTGAGGGCTTAACAGCCATCATCAGCGTCAAGATCGAGGAACCACAGTTTGAAGGCCAGACAAAGCAGAAACTCGGAAACAGCGAGGCGAGAGGTGCTGTGGACAGCGTCGTTTCCGAGCAGCTCACCTATTTCCTTGAGCAGAATCCGTCTGTCGCAAAAACGATCGTTGAGAAATCGGTTCTTGCCCAGAGAGCGCGTGCCGCTGCGAGAAAAGCGAGAGACTTAACAAGAAGAAAGACGGTCCTTGACGGGTTATCTTTACCCGGAAAGCTTGCGGATTGTTCCAGCAAGCATCCGGAGGAATGCGAGAT
Source organism: uncultured Lachnospiraceae bacterium (assembly GCA_934370915.1). GTDB lineage: Bacteria > Bacillota > Clostridia > Lachnospirales > Lachnospiraceae > Pilosibacter. The sequence continues at coordinate 6,866 of CAKRNI010000055.1, read as the reverse complement.
CTACATCGTAGAGGGAGATTCCGCCGGCGGTTCCGCAAAGGATGCGAGAAACAAGAGTACTCAGGCGATCCTGCCGCTTCGAGGAAAGATCTTAAACGTGGAAAAGGCGAGACTTGACCGTATTTACGGAAACGCGGAGATCAAATCCATGATCACGGCATTCGGAACGGGAATCCATGAGGATTTCGATATTTCGAAGCTCCGCTACCACAAGATCATTATCATGACAGATGCCGATGTCGACGGCGCCCATATCAGCACACTGCTTCTGACATTCATCTACCGCTTCATGCCGGAGCTCATCAAGCAGGGCTATGTTTATCTGGCCCAGCCGCCGCTTTATAAGATCGAGAAAAACAAGCGCGTATGGTATGCGTACAGCGATGAGGAGTTAAACAACATCTTAAAAGAGATCGGACGTGACCAGAACAACAAGATCCAGCGTTACAAAGGACTTGGAGAGATGGATGCGGAACAGCTCTGGGAGACCACCATGGACCCGGAGCACAGAGTCCTTTTACGCGTGACCATGAACGAGGAGATGACATCGGAGATCGACCTTACCTTCACGACACTCATGGGCGATCAGGTAGAACCGCGGCGTGAATTTATCGAGCAGAACGCAAAGTACGGAACTCTTGACATTTAATGCGGCAGCATGGCTGGCCGGGAATCGGTAAATTTACCGGATGGTCATGCGGCGCAGTTTACGCAGGTTTAAGGCGCAGCGCAGGCTGCATTGGAGGAAAGAATGGAACCGAATATTTTTGACAAAATTCATGAGATAGACTTAAAAAAGACCATGGAGAAGTCGTACATCGACTATGCCATGAGCGTTATCGCATCCCGAGCGCTCCCGGATGTCCGTGACGGTTTAAAGCCGGTACAGAGACGTGTCCTCTACTCCATGGCGGAACTGAACAACGGTCCGGATAAGCCACACAGAAAAAGTGCCCGTATCGTCGGCGATACCATGGGTAAATATCATCCGCACGGAGACAGTTCCATCTACGGCGCTTTGGTAAATATGGCACAGAGATGGTCTATGCGTTATATGCTCGTAGACGGCCACGGAAACTTTGGATCCATCGACGGCGATGGTGCCGCTGCCATGCGATACACCGAGGCGAGACTCAGCAAGATCTCTGTGGAGATGTTAGCGGACATCTATAAAGATACCGTTGACTTTATCCCGAACTTCGATGAGACGGAGAAGGAACCAACGGTACTTCCGTCCAGATTTCCGAACCTTCTCGTAAATGGCGGAACCGGTATCGCGGTCGGCATGGCCACAAATATCCCGCCTCATAACCTCCGCGAGGTCATCGCGGCTGTCGTAAAGATCATCGACAACCAGGTGGAAGAAGGAAGACAGACCTCCATGGAGGAGATCTTACAGATCATCAAAGGACCGGATTTCCCGACTGGAGCTGAGATCCTAGGAACGAGAGGAATCGAAGAAGCGTACCGCACAGGCCGCGGGAAGATCAGAGTCCGCGCGGTGACAAACATCGAGACAGCTCCGAACGGAAAGAGCCATATCATCGTCACGGAGCTCCCATACCTTGTAAACAAGGCGAGACTCATCGAGAAGATCGCGGAGCTCGTAAAGACAAAGAAGATTGACGGAATTACCGGAATCACCGATGAGTCCAACCGTGAGGGAATCCGCATCAACATCGAGCTCAGAAGAGATGTGAACGCGAATGTCCTCTTAAACCAGCTCTTAAAGCATACACAGCTGCAGGATTCCTTCGGTGTGATCATGCTTGCACTGGTAAACAATGAGCCAAAGGTCCTCAATATCCTCCAGATGTTAGAGTACTATCTGGACCACCAGAAGGACGTTGTGACCAGAAGAACGAAGTACGACTTAAATAAGGCCGAGGAACGGGCTCATATCTTAGAGGGCTTATTAAAGGCCTTAGATCATATCGATGAGGTGATAAGGATCATCCGCGGCTCCGCAAATGTCGCGGAGGCGAAGCGTGAACTCATGGAACGCTTCGAACTCACAGATCCGCAGGCACAGGCCATCGTGGATATGCGTCTTCGTGCTCTGACAGGTCTGGAACGAGAAAAGCTTGAGAACGAGTACAAAGAACTGGAGGCAAAGATTGCGGAATTAAGAGGAATCCTTGCGGATGAGAATAAACTGTTAGGTGTGATCAGAAAAGAGATCCTCGTGATCTCCGAGAAATATGGTGATGACAGACGGACGAAGATCGGCTTTGACGATGATATGTCCGTGGAAGACCTGATCTCTGATGATGACACCGTAATCGCCATGACCAATCTCGGATATATCAAGAGAATGTCCGTGGACAATTTCAAGAGCCAGAACCGCGGCGGAAAGGGAATCAAGGGAATGCAGACCATCGATGAGGATTTCATCGAGGATCTTCTCATGACAACAAACCACCACTATATTATGTTCTTCACGAACACAGGACGCTGCTACCGGATCAAGGCGTATGAGATCCCGGAGGCAGGCAGAACAGCCCGCGGAACGGCTATTGTGAACCTTTTACAGCTTCAGGCTGGTGAAAAGGTTACAGCGGCGATCCCGATGCGTGAGATCGATGATGACAAGTATCTCTTCATGGCTACAAAGGGCGGAATGGTGAAGAAGACCAGAATGTGCGAGTACAGCAACATGAGAAAGACAGGTCTTCAGGCGATTCTGCTCCGCGAGGGTGATGAGTTGATCGAGGTAAAGGTAACAGACAATACCGAGGATATTTTCCTCGCGACAAAATTCGGTATGTCTATCCGCTTCAAGGAGACGGATGCGAGAATTACCGGCCGTGTTTCCTATGGCGTGATCGGAATGAAGCTCGACGAGGGCGATGAGGTCATCGGCATGCAGATGGCAAGTCAGGGCGAGTATATGCTCGTTGCCTCCGAAAAGGGATACGGAAAGAGAACGAGAATCTCTGAATTTAAGCTGCAGCTTCGCGGCGGTAAGGGACTTCTCTGCTATAATGTAACAGAAAAGACAGGAAATCTTGTCGGAATGAAGCTGCTTGATGACGGAAGAGACATTATGCTGATCACCAATGAAGGAATTCTGATCCGTATGAGCGTTGATGATATCTCCATCATCGGCAGAAATACATCCGGCGTAAAACTGATGAGCATCGATGCAGACTCCAACGTCCGGGTTGCGTCCATCGCCAAAGTGCGGGAAAGCAGCCGTCAGGATGAGGAGAATGAAGACGTGGAAGATCCGGAGAATCTGGAACATGAGGATAAGGAGACCACGGAGGAATAATGCTCATGCATATGAAGAGTGGCTGTGAGGCTGCTCTTCATCCATAAAACAGGATTTCTGGCTCTGGAGTTATTTGGATACAGGAATCTGGGAATACCGGGTTCCTGTATTTTTACGCGGACAATGAGCGAACGTCCATGCCTTGCATGAGACCTTAGCGACGGCTGCGGTAACATGAAACAATAATTTTTAGGAGGATGCGGCAATGGGAATTACAAAGTCAGAGGCACTAAAGGCAGTAGACAGAGAGCGCGGACCGGTTTGTGAAGCCAGCGATAAGATCTGGGATCAGCCGGAGACAGCATTTCAGGAATTCCATTCCACGGACGTACTGTGTGAACTTCTTGAAAAAGAGGGATTTAAGGTAGAGAGAAATCTTGCAGGGATCGCCACAGCGTTTTCCGGTACATACGGCTTTGGCAAGCCGGTAGTAGGTATTCTCGGTGAGTTTGATGCGCTGTCGGGACTCAGTCAGGAGTCTCAGAGCCTGAAAAAAATCGCAATGGAAGACGGCGCGCCGGGACATGGCTGTGGACACAATCTTCTCGGAACAGGTTCCGTTGCTGCTGCAATTGCGGTAAAAGAGTATCTGGAGAAGAATCAGAAAGAGGGAACAGTTGTATTCTTTGGCTGTCCTGGCGAGGAAGGCGGATCCGGAAAGAGCTTTATGGCGAGAGACGGTGTGTTCGATCAGCTGGACTTTGCAGTGACATGGCACCCGGGTGATAAGAATATGGTTTCTGTGGGAAGTTCTCTGGCAAACTATCAGATCATCTATCGCTTCTATGGTCAGGCCTCCCATGCGGCGGCATGCCCGGAGCTCGGAAGAAGTGCGCTTGACGCTGTGGAACTTATGAATACAGGCGTCCAGTACCTGAGAGAGCATATTATTCAGGAAGCGCGTATCCACTACGCGATCACCAACACAGGAGGATACTCCCCGAATGTTGTACAGCCGTACAGTGAAGTTTTATACCTGATCCGAGCGCCGAAGAACAGTCAGGTAAAGGAAATCTATGAGCGTGTCAACGATATCGCGAGAGGTGCTGCCCTCATGACGGGAACAAAGATGGAACTTCAGTTCGTAAAGGCCTGCTCCAACCTCGTAGATAATACAGTCATGGAAGAAGTCATGCAGAAGAATCTTGAGGAGATCGAGAGAGAACCATATACAGCAGAGGAGATCGAGTTTGCAGGAAAGATCGGCGAGACCTTTGGAGGAAACCATGTGGATATTCAGGATATTCTCGTGAGATACGAAAAATCCAGAAAGGCGGCCGTAGAGAAATTCCTGGCACCACATGCAGATGATGTGATCAATGACTTTATCGTTCCGCTGATGGATACGGAAGAGTGCATGAAAGGTTCTACAGATGTCGGTGACGTGAGCTGGGTATGCCCGACAGCGCAGAGCAATGCCGTGACAGAGGCGGCAGGAACTCCGGGACATTCATGGCAGATGGTTTCCCAGGGTAAATCTTCCATCGCCCACAAGGGGATGCAGTTTGCCGGAAAGGTCATGGCGGGAACCGTCATTGATATGCTGGAGAAACCGGAACTCATTGAAGAGGCGAAAAAAGAGTTAAGAAGACGCGTCGGCGCAGAGGGATATGTTCCGCCGATTCCGGAGGGAATCCGCCCGATGGCGATCAATCCAAAAAAATAATCAGGAGGAAAATCGTCTATGAGGACCGTTCAGACGAGTGAAATCACAAAAAATATCAGGGAAATGTGTATTGAAGCGAACCATTTCCTTTCGGATGATATGAAAAAGGTATTTGATGAGAGCGTGGAGAAGGAGGAATCTCCTCTCGGAAAGCAGATTTTAAACCAGCTGCAGGAGAATCTTGAGATTGCCGGAAGAGACATGATCCCGATCTGTCAGGATACGGGAATGGCTGTCGTTTTTATCAAGGTCGGACAGGAAGTACATATCGAAGGAGGAAATCTGACGGATGCCATCAATGAAGGTGTCCGTCAGGGATATGTGGACGGATATTTAAGAAAGTCTGTTGTCCGTGATCCCATCGACCGTGTAAATACAAAAGACAATACCCCAGCGATCATCCACTATGAGATCGTAGACGGAGACCGGGTGGATATTACTGTGGCGCCGAAAGGATTCGGAAGTGAAAATATGAGCCGTGTGTTCATGCTAAAGCCGGCGGACGGTATTGAAGGAGTGAAGGAGAAGATCTTGGAGGCAGTCCGTGATGCAGGTCCGAATGCCTGTCCACCGATGGTAGTCGGTGTCGGTATTGGGGGAACCTTTGAAAAGTGCGCCCTGATGGCAAAGCATGCCCTGACGAGAAATCTGGAAGAGGAATCTCCGGTTCCATATGTCAAAGAGCTGGAGAAAGAAATGCTTGAAAAGATCAACGGTCTCGGAATCGGACCGGGGGGACTTGGCGGTCGTGTGACCGCTATGGCAGTCAATATTGAGACATATCCGACGCATATCGCGGGACTCCCGATGGCAGTAAATATCTGCTGTCATGTAAACCGCCATGCGCATCGTGTTATTTAAAATAAGAGGAGCGGGAGGAAAACATGGACAGACAGATCAGTGTACCAATTAAGAAAGAAGATGCAGTGTCTCTCCGGGCCGGTGACTACGTGACTCTTACGGGAACCATCTACACGGCAAGAGACGCGGCGCATAAGAGAATGCAGGAAGCGCTGGATGCGGGGGAAGCTTTGCCTATCGAAATGCAGGGAAACGTTATTTATTATATGGGACCATCCCCGGCAAGGGCAGGAAGACCCATCGGATCCGCCGGCCCGACAACGGCGAGCCGCATGGATAAATATGCTCCGAAGCTTTTAGATCTCGGACTGGGTGCCATGATCGGAAAAGGCAAGAGAAGTCAGGCAGTGATCGATGCTATCATAAGAAACGGTTCCGTATATTTCGCAGCGATCGGCGGTGCAGGGGCATTATTATCCCAGCGTATTAAAAAGTCAGAGGTCGTTGCCTACGATGATCTGGGAACAGAGGCAATCCGGAAACTGGAAGTAGAAGATTTTCCGGTAGTTGTGGTGATCGACTCTCAGGGAAATAACCTGTATGAGACGGCAATCAGGGAATATCAGAAGTAATATGAAATTGGAAAAGTCGGGAAGCAGCAGCTGGAAATGGTGTTGCTTTTCGGCTTTTCCAAATAAAATACGAAGAAAACGTGTGGCGTAAAAGGATAGAAAAATTGATAGTAAAAAAAGATAAAAAAGTTGTTGACAAAAAGAATTATAGCTTGTATAATTAATCCTGCGTCTGGCGAGTTCGCCTGACAAACTTAATAAATGATAATTAGCTACGGTAATAAGGAGAAATACTCAAGAGGCCGAAGAGGCGCCCCTGCTAAGGGTGTAGGTCGGGAAACCGGCGCGAGGGTTCAAATCCCTCTTTCTCCGTTCATCTGATTGAAGATCTAAAAAAAGAAATTCAAAAAAAGATGAAAAAAGTTCTTGACAAACCGAAAACGGTATGATAGAATGAATGAGTTGTTGCTGAGAATGAAAGCAACAACAAAACAAAGTTCCTTGAAAACTGAACAGTATGTAAAACCCTGAAAATTCTTATAAAAATGGTCTT
>CAKRNI010000054.1 GCA_934370915.1 uncultured Lachnospiraceae bacterium | reverse complement strand
ACAGTCCACAGGTACATGATACCTCTGCTCAGATATCATCAATATATCACATCTGCCGGCTCAAAGCCAGATAAACAGTGTGCTTCCCATCTATCATTCAGCATCTTTCGTATATTTCTGCCTCTTCCGGACGAACGTCGACGGTGTCATTCCGAGGCTCTCGGCGGCCTCACGGACGTTTCCGTACTTCTCGTAGGCATGGTTGATATATTCCAGCTCCAGCTCTTCCATAGCGGTTTTTAAGTCCTTTACAGGGTCGAGGACTCTGGACTTTGTCTCCGGGCGATCTTCCACTGTGAATAAGTGAAGAGCATCGGGACCGATTTCATCCCCGTTGCTGATGATGACAGCCCGCTCAATAATGTTTCTGAGCTCACGGATATTTCCGGGCCAGCTGTAGTCCTGCATCATCTTGGCGGAAAGAGGGGAGAGATATTTTTTAAAATCATATTTTCGGTTCAAGGTCTGTAAAAAGAGCTGCGCCAACGGAAGAATGTCATCCGGGCGTTCCCTGAGCGGCGGGATATGGACCGGGAAGATCATCAGACGGTAATAGAGATCCTGACGGAATGTCTTCTGCTTTACCATCTCCTCGAGATCACGGTTTGTAGCAGCAAGGACCCGGACGTCCACTTTTACCGGCTTTCTGCCGCCGATTCGCTCAAATTCCTGCTCCTGTAAGACGCGCAGAAGTTTTACCTGCATATCGAGGGGCAGCTCGCCTACCTCATCGAGGAAGATCGTTCCGGTGTTCGCCAGCTCAAACAGACCCATTTTTCCATTTTTGTCAGCTCCCGTGAATGCACCCTTTTCATATCCAAATAACTCACTTTCTACCAGATTGGCAGGGATCGCGCCACAGTTTACTTTGATAAACGGTTTATTTTTTCTGGTGCTGTGCTGATAAATATATTTCGCAAAGACTTCTTTTCCGACTCCGGTTTCACCGAACAGGATCACGGTTGTATCAAGGGGCGCTACCCGGTCGATCATGGACAGGATCTTTTCAGTTCTGGAGTCCTCCACCACCATACTGCATTGATTCCGGTGGCTTGTTCGGATTCTTAAAAGTTCTTCCCTCAGGAGATTTCCCTCGGTTTTCAGATGTGTGGCCTCTTCCTTCAGGTGGTAGAGCTCGGTGATGTCACGCACGTTCGTGATCACCAGAACGATCTCATTCTTATTGTTAAAGATCGGACTGCTTGTGATAAGCGCCCGTTTTCCGGTCTTAAATTCCTGCTGGATCGTGATCGGCCGCTTCTGCTCCATCGCCATCAGCGTTCCGGAAGCGGAGATCGTTCCATTTTTTACAAGCTCCTTCATGTTGACGCCTAATACCTCGGACGCCTTCAATCCGGAGATCGTAAGATAGGAGCGGTTTACTTTCAGGGTATTTGCCTGACCGTCCGTGATGTAGATTCCGTCAAAGGAATGTTCAATCACCGTGTCCAGCAGTTCGTTGCTAAACACTGCTTCATTTGTTTTTGTATATCCCATATGTAATTCCCCTACACAATTTGATCAGTATCGATTGGAAAATTCCAACTTTCATTATACCATATTGTTAAATAAATATCTATACAGAAACTCATGTGCAGTGCTTTAAAAGGCAGCTGAACATGTTCTTAGCATGGTCTTTGCACTCCGAAAACCAGGTGTTGACGGATGCGCGTTTGAGGGTATGACAACACAAAACCGGCAGACCTGTGGGTGGTCTGCCGGGAAAAAGGGGGTATTGGAGGATATTTCAACTATAAAAGAAGATTTTATTCTGCCTGTGCGTTTAATGCTTTTTCCGGAACCTCAACGCTCTTGAAATGTCCGTAGATCAGAACGTAGAGGATAATGCCGACTGCGAGTCCCCAGCTTGCGCCTTTGATCGCGAGAACAGCTGCCATAACACCGGCGAGTCCGCGCTCGGAATCTGTGTGGATCATGCCAAGTCCGATCTGGCAGCAGACAAAGCCCTGCACGATAAGAGTCAGAGACAAAGCTGCCGGAAGGATCGGCTGTACAAAAGATGCAACCGGAACAAGAGCAACGCAGATAAAGGTGGACCAACGGAATGTACCGACTCCGCTGAAAATGGAATCCATTGCTTTTCTGCCGTCTTTGTATCGCTCGGAAACTGCGGCTGTAACGGCTGCCCAGAGCGGACCGCAAAGGCTCGGATACGGGCAGATAAACGCCTGAATGATGTTTCTGATCGCGCTGATGATGTTGGAACGGTTCGCGTTGAAGTCGATGTGCTCATCGGTACGGACTTCCTCAGCGCTGCGGATCAGCTGCTCACTGGAAACGAAATCGCCGAATGCGATGATATAAACAGCGATGGCTGTCGGAATCGTGGAGATGATCTTTCCGATGCTCGGGAAACCGATTGCGAACGGGCTTAAGGTATTCCAGATGATCGCGAAATCCGGAATCTTGATAATTGAACCAAGAACCAGATTCGGGGCCGGAAGCTCACCGGAGAGAGGTCCTACGATCACGGCTACGATGACCGCCGGCAGCATGCCGAAGTTGCCGACCATGTACCAGAGTTTATTTTTTGCCTTCATCTTCTTAAATAAAAGAGAGAAGAGAAGGAAGTATGCAAAGATGGAACCGACGAGAACGGTTACCGGATAAAGACCGGCACGTCCGCCTGCTTTGAATTCACCCATAATCGCAGAGAAGCCTGCGCCGAGGAGAATTCCGGATTTGATCGCATTCGGGATCGCACCGATGATCTTACTTGCAAGACCGGTGATTCCCATGAAGAGGAAGATCAGTCCGACAACGAGCTGTAAGGCGATCATAGTCTGGACACGCTCAGGTCCCTGCTCTGTGAGCGTTAAAAAAGCGGTGACAAGCGGGATCGCCGGGGTGATCCATCCCGGTACAACCGGATCTCCTAATAAAGAGTGGAGATTGTAGAAGAAACCGTTGATGATGACCATGCTCCATGCGACTTCGTAAGGAACACCTAAGAGCTCCTGAAGAACCGGAATCGCACCGAGACAGGTCGCACACATTAAGATCGCCTGGAGACATTCGGAAATTTCCCAGCGATAATGGATAAACGGGATCCGGATCTTAAATGGACCGGCCGGAATAAAGGGCTGTTCTTTGCCATTTTCACGATGTAAGGCCATATGTGTAACTCCTATCATACATTATGGAAGTGCAGTCCCGTACCGGAAGGTGATCGGAAATTGAAAGTCCGATACAGGACTGATGGTTTATCCTGCCGTATCCCGAGGGCACCGGACTAACGGCAGGGAGTTCGCCGTTTACTCATAGGAACAGTGGAACCGCTCCTCGTAAACTTTCTTTAATTCGTCGCGGAAATTCGGGTGGGCGATCTCGATCAGAGCATGCGCACGCTGTTTTAAGGTTTTTCCGGACAATTTTGCTATACCATATTCCGTGATGACGTAATCCACGTCATTTCTGGAGGTTGTAACGGCTGCGCCTTCGTCAAGCAGCGGAACGATCTTGGAAACGGTTCCCTTCGCAGCTGTGGACGGGAAGGCGAGAATGGAACGGCCATTCTTTGCCATGGCAGCACCGCGGACGAAATCCACCTGACCGCCGACACCGGAGATCTGGGTATATCCGATACTCTCGGAAGCGGCCTGTCCCATCAGGTCGATCTGGACGCAGGAGTTGATGGAGACAATGTTGTCTTCCTTCATGACAACGACCGGATTGTTTACATAATCAACCGGATACATCTCAACATCCGGATTATTGTTGACGAAATCGTAAAGTCTCTTTGTACCCATTAAGAAGTTTGCGACAAACTTGCCGACATGGGTCTTTTTCTTTGCGTTCGTGATAACACCTTTTTCAACCAGCTCCACAACGCCGTCGGAGAACATCTCAGAGTGGATGCCGAGGTCTTTCTTTTCTGTTAAGAAGAGAAGAACAGCATCCGGAATTGCGCCGATCCCAAGCTGAAGGGTATCACCGTCATGGATCAGGGATGCGCAGTTTGCGCCGATGGCGCGCTCCACATCGCCGATCTTCGGCGGAGCGAGTTCAATGATCGGGGCATCATGCTCCACGATCGCGGCAATATTTGCGTCTGATGCATTGATGCAGCTGTCACCGCCGGTTCTCGGGAGCTCATGGTTTACCTGAACGATTACGCTTTTTGCGGCTCTTGCTGCAGGAAGTGTGTAGTCGATGGAAATTCCGAGACTCATGTTTCCATTTTCATCCGGCGGAGTAGCCTGAACGAGCGCTACATCGACCGGGAGACTTCCGTTTGTAAATAATGATGGAATGCGGTAGAAGAAGCACGGAGTATAGTCACCGCGGCCCTCTGCGACTGCTTTTCTTGTAGTGCCGCCAACGAAAAGAGCGTTGTGGCGGAAATGGGATTCCATTCCCGGCTGTGCATAACCGGCTTTTCCCATAGCGACCATGTGGACGATCTCCACATCGTGGTAGCTTTCAGCATTCGCAACCATTGCGTCTACCAGATAGGACGGCTCTGCGCAGGCGTGACCGATCACAACGCGGTTGCCGGATTTAATAAGCTCCACTGCCTTTTCGGCAGTGGTGAGCTTAGATTTATATTCGTTTTCCCAACTCATGGAAGATACCTCCCGTTCTTATTCTGTGATTTTCGCGATATCTTTTGCAAGTTTCTTCTTCATTGCGAGGTTGCCCTGACGGGAGATCATGATTCTCTGAGCCTGCGGGGAACCTGCGCCGTGCATGGACTCTGTGCGGTATCCGACAGCGGCTGCGCCAAGAGTCAGGTTCTCGATGAGTCTCATGATGCGGAGACGGTTTTCTGTGGAAACAGCGTTTACACCGCGGAAATATTTGTCAACATACTTGCCAAGGAACGGATCCTTTAAGTCTTTCTCGGACGGTGCGGTAACCATAAGACCACCGGCGATATCCTCTGCGAGACGTGCGATCTCATACGGGAATCTTGTAACGTTCTGCTTGCAGACGTTTGCGAGAAGAAGGTCGATCAGGTAGTTGCCGGATTTTGTCGGACGACCCTCTGCGGAGCATGCAATACCACAGCAGTAAAGTGTCTCATTTAAGTGAGTCATCTCGATGAGTTTGTCCTTGATATGGGATGCCTTCTGAGCACCGTTGAAGTCTGCGGCAACGGCAGCAGCACCGATCAGGACATCACCGACACCAACCTTACATCCGCCGTAGGACTGTCTGTGGTAACCTGCGAAACGCTCAACCAGAACACCTGCGAACTCATTCTCGCCGTTTAAGAAGATACGGTCATTCGGTACGAATACATCATCGAAGATTACGAGAGCCTCTGTTCCGCCGAACTGGGAGTTTCCTACATCGATCTCGCTGCCTTCAAGCTTTCTTGTATCACAGGACTGACGGCCGACGATCATGAAGATGCCCTTTGCGTCTGTCGGAACTGCGAATGCAACTGCGTAGTCCTTGTCGTCCTCGCCCATCGCCTGTGTCGGCATTACGATAACCTCGTGAGAGTTTACGAAACCTGTCTGGTGAGCTTTCGCGCCGCGGACAACGATTCCGTCCGGTCTTCTCTCAACGACTCTTAAGTAAAGATCCGGATCTGCCTGTAAGTGCGGCGGAAGGGAACGGTCACCCTTCGGGTCTGTCATAGCGCCGTCAACGGTGTAGTCATGCTCCTGAACGTACTGGAGGAATTTCTTGAAGTTCTCATGGTAATGTGTTCCGTACTTTTCATCTGTCTCATAGGTTGTGCTGTAAACGGCGTTGAACGCGTCCATGCCGACACAGCGCTGGAAACAGGCTGCGGTCTTCTGTCCACAGAGTCTCTGCATTTTAACCTTCTTGATCAGGTCATCGGTGCTCTGATGGATATGTGTGAAACGGTTGATGGTCTCACCTGTAAGAATGGATTTTGCTGTCATTAAGTCTGCGTACTCCGGATCCTGAGCCAGATCGTAGGTTGCTTTTACAGAGTTTAAGGACGGACGGAGGATCGGATCGTCAACTGGATTTTCGATCTTCTTACCAAACATATAAACCTGAAGATTCAATTTTCTCATGCTCTCTACATACTGTTCGCCTGTCATTAATGCCATAACACATGTTCCCTTCGCAGCCATTTTCGTTGCGGCTGCATCCTTTCCTGATAAGTTTTTGTGAGTAGCTGCTATACATCCGAAGGACTTCTGGTTTGCAGGTCCTTTTTGGAATTCATAAGCTCTTGCATTCCGTTTTCGGAACTGACCTACTATAGAGCAATCCATGTGCCAAAGTTACAAAAGTTTGGGAGAAAACTATTGAAAATTTATTTTTTCGGGAGACAGGCGGAAAGGATATATTAAGGAAGAAAAGAATGACAGGGAACAAAAATAAAAAAAGGACTGAAATATGCTCGAACAGAATCCTGACGGAAGTAACCGGAGATCCGGGACCAGAACAGGGATTTTCTCCCCGATTTCCGGAAAAATCTGTTGCATAAATGAAATAAATTGTCGTTTGTTGCAAAAACGCAACAAAAAGGCGCCGGGATATGGAATGAGAATCACTGAGATAAAGAAAAATGGAATATGGCACGCGGATGAAAGGCCTGAAAACCGGGCAGTTCGTGGACGGACGATCCGGTTCCCTGAAAACCTGGGTGATTGGCATAAAAATTGCTCATAACTAAGGACAAAGAATTCGGAGCGCTGTGTGTGTTCCGGATTCGGAACAACGAAAAAGACCCCGGTCTTTCGAGGGCAGATCAGGAGGTATCACAATGATAGAAAGAATCGAAGAAGTATTGGAAAAGAAGGTCCGTCCGGCGCTGTTATCCCATGAGGGCGACGTGCAGATCGTAGAGTACGCAGATGGAGTTTTAAAGATCCGCCTGACCGGACACTGTTCCGGATGTCCGTCAGCGAGACTGACAACGGAGGAACTGATTGCGGCAGAGGTCCAGAAAGAGATCCCGGAGGTGAAGGAGGTTGTTCTCGTCAATGAGATCAGCCCGGAGCTTCTGGATTTCGCGAGAAAGCTTCTGAATCATAACCATGAGGCGCAGGAACGCATATGAGGATCGGCATCAAATACTGTGGCGGCTGCAATCCTGTATACAACAGGGGACGGCAGGTAAAACGCCTGCAGGAACAATATCCGGAACATGAGTTTGACTTTGCAGCCGGGGACATGAAAGAATGCGAGATCGGACTTGTTGTCTGCGGCTGCGTCCGGGCCTGTGCGTCAGTGGATGGGCTTGCACCAAAGAAAAAGCTGTTTCTTCTCCCGACGGAGCGGAGCTTTTCTGAGGTAAAGACGTATCTGGAGCAGGACAGGGAAGCGAAAAAGAACGCGGAAGTTTGCGGCAGAAAAGACGCGGTGCCGGAAGAAGAGACTGACAGTAGAATCCATGTTCACATTGGTGACACGGCAGAGGTTACAAAGACTTTCTTTAAGGATGACGTGGACAGGTTTGCAGCGCTCACCGGAGATTACAGCAGACTTCACACGGATGCGGAATTCGCGAAAAAAACGCCTTACGGAAAGCCGGTGGTTCACGGTGTTCTGGCGGCAAGCCTGATCTCAACGGTGATGGGCACGAAGCTTCCAGGTGAGGGGACTGTCTTTGTCGAAGAGCAGGTGCGGTTTTTGAAGCCTGTTTTTTACGGGGATATGATCACCGCAAAGGTGACATTTACAGCCTGTAAGGAACGGGAGGACGGTTACATCGGGACGTTTTCCGGAGTGTGTGAAAACCAGGATCATGAGACGGTGGTATGGGCAGAATGCAGACAGTTCATGTCGAAGGAGCTGTTTTTATGTAATTAGGAAATTCCGAGGAATTCCCTGTTACACAAAAGGCACAATCTTTTTGATGCAATGAGACAAGAGATGTTTCATGGCAGAGATCAAAAATATAAAGAATCAAGCGAGGGCAAATACAATGACAAATCTTGAAAAATACAACAAAATTTTTATCGGAATGTTTCACAAGACAGAGGAGGAGCTTCCGGGCTTAAAGTATCGCGGAATTCCGCTCTGGGATTCGATCGGACATATGGATCTCGTAGGGGAGCTGGAAGAGGCGTTCGATATTCATATGGATACACCGGATGTTCTGGACTTCACGTCCTATGAAAAGGGAAAAGAAGTTCTTGGACGTTACGGGGTAACGATTGAATAATCCATATCCGGACCGGATCTTCCGGATCGTGGAACCGGTGACGGAGAGCAACTGCTATGTGATCCGGGAAGAGGACAAATGTATGATCATCGATCCGAACGATTTTACAGCGATCCGGGAGCTGTTGCAGAAATGGGGCCTGATGCCGGGGCTGGTCCTTCTGACCCATGAACATTGTGACCACATCGGCGGATTAAATGAACTCCGGAGGACATATCCGGTGACAGTGGCGGCAACGGAGGCCTGCAGCGCGGGAATCGGGAACCAGACGAGAAATATGTCCCGCATGATGGAGACATTTTTGTACTTTAAAAGCGGGGAAAAGAAACTTGTACATTATCCGCCGTTTCAGTGCCGGAAGGCGGATCTGACATTTACGGACCGGATCTGTTGCAAATTTGCAACAAGGCAGCTGGAGCTGATCCCGCTTCCGGGGCATACCCCCGGGAGTATGGTGATCCGATATGACGGATGTATCTTTTGCGGGGACTATCTTCTTCCTGGGGACAGGGTCGTTACGAGGCTGCCGGGAGGAGATGGGGACGCATATGAAAAATACGCGAAACCCTGGCTGAAAACGATTCCGGATGGGACATGGATCTTTCCGGGACACGGAGAGCCGTTCCGGATGAACAGGGAGGTGAGGGAATTTCATGAATTATGAAGAGCTTTTAAAATGCGGCCCCTATGAGCTGAGAGCGGAGGAGAAGAAAAAAATCTATGCGGACATGCTCAGTGAGCTGACAGACAGCCACAGAAGCCGATGCCTGATCTATGACCGGTGCTGCAGTGCGCTGGGAGATGTGTCAGGAAGCCAACGGAAAGAAGAAGAAATTCCCATGGTCCCGGTGTCCATGTTTAAGGAGATGGAGCTTCGAAGCGTTCCCACAGGAGCTGTGTTTAAGACGGTGACCTCTTCAGGGACTACGGGACAGAAGACCTCAAAGATCGTTCTGGACGAGCGGACAGCAGCCTGGCAGCAGCAGACACTGCAGCGGATCATGGCCGATTTTATCGGGGAAAAGCGGATCCCGATGCTGATCATCGACGCGCCGAATGTCCTGCGGGACCGGGCACTGTTTTCCGCGAGGGGAGCCGGGATTCTGGGATTTTCGATCTTCGGGTCAAAACGCTGTTACGCGCTGGAGGAAGATATGTCTCTGGATCTTGAGACCGTGGAGGCATTTCTTGAGAAGGCCGGTGACGGACCGGTCCTTGTATTCGGGTTTACCTATATGGTCTGGAAATATTTTTATGAGCCGTTGAAAAGATCGGGTCACAGGCTTCATCTGGAACATGGTTTCCTGATCCACGGCGGCGGCTGGAAGAAGCTGACGAAGGAGGCGGTGTCCGCGGAGAAATTCCGGGACGGACTCCGGGAGGTCTGTGGGCTCCTTGATGTGCGGAATTATTACGGAATGGCGGAGCAGACCGGCTGCATCTACATGGAATGTGAGTGCGGCCATCTGCATGTGAGCAGCTATTCGGATGTCCTGATCCGAAATATGGAAGATTTTTCCTGTTGCAAAAATGGAACAGAGGGCGTGATTCAGGTTCTGACACCGATGGCCTGGTCCTATCCGGGCCATTCGGTGTTGACGGAAGATAAGGGCATGATCGTTGGAGAGGATGACTGCCCATGCGGAAGAAAAGGAAAATATATTAAGATCACGGGCAGGATCCCGAAGGCGGAAATCCGTGGCTGCAGCGATACGTTTGAGACAGGAAAAGAACTCCGTGGGGAGGACGAGGCGGTCACTCTTTTAGCAGGTGAGATGGAGATCACATCGGTACCGGAAATCCCGTTTGAGGAGACCACCATGGAGTTTCTATCGGCACTCTCAGAGCGGATCCGGGAACTTCCGAGAATGCTGTCCGGAGAGGAAATGCGTTCTCTCGGATTCTGGCTCAGGCGTTCCAACCTCGAAAGCTATAAAAAACGGTATGAAAACTGTGGCTTCCGGCTTGGACTGGGACGAACATTTCATATTGCACCGTCGAACGTTCCACTTCTGTTTGTATACACGATGGCGATTGGATTGCTGGCAGGAAATTCCTGCCGGGTGCGGGTGTCGGCGCGAAGAAACACGGAAAGCGAAAAGGTCTGTGAGCTGATCGATGAGCTTTTGGGACTGCCGGAATTTCAAGCTCTGAAACGACGGATCTCCATCGTCACATACGGGAGGGAAAACCGGGAGGCAACGGAGAAATTCAGCAGAGAGTGTGACGGCCGAGTGATCTGGGGCGGTGATATGACTGTGGAAGAGATCCGGAAGATTCCGATCGGCCCGTCAGCGTCGGAGGTCGTCTTTCCGGACCGCGCGTCCATAGCTGTGTTTGACGCGGATGCCGTTCTTGCCCTGTCGGAAGAGGGGCTGGCAGAGACGGCAATGCGTTTTTACAACGATACCTTCAGCATGGATCAGAACGCCTGCGCGTGTCCTCGGGCAGTATTCTGGAGGGAGAGCTGTCCAAAAACGGGAGAAGCGGCGGCCGGGCGATTCTGGCAGGCACTTGCCCAGACTGCGAAGCGGTATGGGCTCACAGAGCACAAGGTCAGCGTGAAATATGGTGATCTGTGGGAGCTGGCAGCAGGCGGGGCCCGGATCGCGAAGGTCAGAAAATTTGAGAACAGACTTTATGTCACGGAAATGAAGGATATCCCCGGAACAGCTTCGGAACAGAGGATGCGGTTCGGAAGCTTTCTGGAATATCATATGAAAAACGGAGAAGAATGGATCTCTGCCGTATCCGAAAAAACACAGGCCCTGGTGTATTTCGGCGTGGAGAAGCAGGAACTCCGTGAATGTGTTCTGCATCACAGGCTTCGCGGTACCCATCAGATCGTCCCTGTGGGGCAGACATTATGGATGGATCTGGTTTGGGACGGAAAGGACATGATCCAGTTTCTGTCCCGGACGATCCGGTAGGGCAGAAAGGAGTGCCGGATGGATTTTATTGAAAGAAATGATCAATTTTCAGAGAATCTGATGCTTGCGGATGATCAGGGAAAACGGATCACCTACGGAGAATTTGAGAAGATATATGAGGAACGGTCGAAATTTCTGGAGGCGGGAAGGCTTGCGTTCCTGTATTGCAGGAATGCCATTGGAGCAGTCCTTTATTACAGGAGCTGTCTCAGGAATCATGTGGTTCCTCTGCTTTTAGAGCATCGGATGGACCGGGAGCTATTAAGGACGCTGATCGGAACCTATGAGCCGGATTATCTGATCGGAATGCCGGAGGACCTCGCAGGAACGGATGGAACGGTACTGGAGGACTCGGAGTGCTTTGGTTATCAGCTTGCAAAGCGGGATTCCAAACGGAAAACGGGGCTGAATCCGGAGCTTGCACTTCTCCTTACAACCTCCGGCAGCACGGGAAGCCCGAAGCTTGTAAGACAGAGCCGGAAAAATGTTACATCAAACGCAGAGTCGATCGCGGAATATCTGGAGCTTGATGCGACAGAGCGTCCGATCACAACGCTGCCGATGAATTACACGTATGGGCTTTCGATCATGAACAGCCATTTTCAGGTGGGAGCGGCTGTGCTGCTGACAGAGCGTACGCTGTTTGAGCGGGAGTTCTGGGATTTTTTCCGGGAGCAGGGAGCGACATCCTTTGGCGGTGTCCCTTACACCTATCAGATCCTGAAGCGGCTCAATTTTTTTGAATTGGAGCTGCCATCCTTACGGACGATGACGCAGGCAGGAGGCAAGCTTCCGGTGAATCTGCATCGGGAATTTGCGGAGTATGCGATGTCCACGGGACGAAAATTCATTGTCATGTACGGGCAGACAGAGGCGACGGCGAGAATGAGTTATCTTCCCGCAGAGGATGCCATCAGAAAATGCGGCAGCATGGGAATCGCAATTCCGGGCGGAAAATTCCGGATCATGGAGGATGCTTCGACAGAGATCAAAGAGCCGGAAACGGTGGGAGAACTTGTATATAGCGGTCCGAATGTCACGATGGGATATGCGGAATGCGCGGCGGATCTTGAAAAGGGAGACGAGCGCGGAGGCGTTCTGTTTACCGGAGATATGGCAAAGCGGGATGCGGAGGGATATTATTATATCACCGGACGAAAAAAACGTTTTTTGAAGATGTATGGAAAGCGCGTCAACATGGATGAGATCGAGCAGCTTCTTCGCGGCCGCTACGAGGGTGTGGAGGTCGCCTGCACCGGCGAGGATGACCGGATGCGGATCTATATGGAAGGAATGGATCCGGCATCCTGTGAGGAGGCAGCGAAGTTCCTGACAGAGAAAACAGGACTTTACCCGGGAGGTGTCCGGGTTCTTTCCATCGACAAGGTACCGAAAAATGAGTCTGGAAAGACGATCTACAAAGAATTGGAGAAATTGCCATGGAATTCATGATTTACGAGAAAAAAGACACAACAGCGCTGATCACGATCAACCGTCCCAAGGCATTAAATGCGTTTAACTCCCAGATGCTGGACGAGCTCACCGAGGCACTGGAGATGGCGGAGAAGGATACGGGAATCCGCTGCGTGATCCTCACGGCAGCAGGAGAGCGGGCATTTACGGCGGGCGGAGATATCAAGGAGGAAGTTCAGCTGAATGAAACAACAGCGGCAGAATTTTCAAGACGCGGGAAAAAGATGATCTGGTCTATTTTAAATCACAGAGTTCCGGTGATCTGCGCGGTCCGCGGCTATGCTCTCGGCGGTGGGATGGAGATGATCCTGGCGGCAGATATCACTGTGGCAGCCACAGACGCGAAGATCGGGATCCCGACGATCAAGCTCGGCGGGATCCCGGGCTGGGGAAGTACGGTCCTTCTTCCGAGAACGGTTGGCGCTTCCAGAGCCAAGGAACTTTTATATACGGGGCGCAGCCTCTCTGCGGAGGAAGCGCTGAAGCTTGGTGTCGTGGAGGAGATCGTTGAGCCGGATGAGCTGTTAAAGAGAGCCTTTGAGTTAGCGGATACGATCGCGGATATGGCACCGCTTGCAGTGGAAAACATGAAAAAGTCCATCAACAC
>CAKRNI010000053.1 GCA_934370915.1 uncultured Lachnospiraceae bacterium | reverse complement strand
GAATGCACAACTTTCATTTTAAATTCTCAAAATCGCTGAACGGGAATGACACGGAGGAGAATATTATAGGGAAATAACTTCCAGTTTGTCAGTCATGAGATAATAGCAAGCACAGCTTGTACCTCTGGCTGTGGCGGTGGCTGGAGATGAAAATAGCTCTTCTTGAGCAGGAATGTTCCAATGGAGAATGAGTTCTCAACGGTACTGATGCGTCAATGATACGTACCGGTGCGGGCTGCAGCTTGCCGTTTGGAGTAAGCTCCTGCAAAATATGGAAAAATGCTTGCATTCTGTTAATTTTTTGATATACTTAACTACATTAATGCTTTATTACACTAAATGAGAGGAAGTATGAAAATGAATGCAGCAATTATAGGAGTATTTCTTGTGATCATTGCCTATCTGGTGATGATGCTGGCAATTGGTTTCTTCTATTCTAAAGGGAACAATGACTCCAGCGATTTCTACCTTGGCGGAAGAAAATTAGGTCCGTTTGTGACTGCAATGAGTGCGGAGGCATCGGATATGAGCAGCTGGCTGTTGATGGGCCTGCCGGGAGTAGCGTACCTCAGCGGTATCTGTGACGCATCCTGGACTGCGATCGGACTTGCCATCGGTACATATTTAAACTGGCTGATCGTGGCAAAACGCATCAGGAGATATAGCGCAAAGACGAATTCAATCACATTGCCGGATTTCTTTGCAAACCGGTATCGCGATGATTCGAAACTTTTATTGGGAATTTCCGCAATTTTTATTATTATCTTTTTTGTTCCGTATACAGCGTCCGGATTCGCGGCATGTGGAAAACTGTTCTCCACATTATTCGGAATTCCGTATACGGCGGCTATGCTGATCAGTGCTGTCGTCATTGTCGGTTACACAGCACTCGGTGGATTCATGGCAGCGAGCTTTACGGATCTGATCCAGAGTATTGTTATGACGATCGCGCTTGTCCTTGTGGTATGTTTCGGCGTATCCATGAGCGGCGGTGTCGGCACAGTCCTTGCAAATGCGAGAGAACTTCCGGGATTTTTATCCCTGACAGCGACGTATGACAGTGCGGCCGGAGCTGCATCTGATTATGGAACAATTTCAATTGTTTCTACACTGGCCTGGGGACTTGGATATTTCGGAATGCCCCATGTACTTCTTCGCTTTATGGCGACAGAACATGAGAACAATATTGCGATGTCCAGACGGATCGCGACGGTATGGGTCGTAATCTCTATGGCAGTTGCGATCTTTATCGGCGTTGTCGGTTATAGCCTCTCAAAGAATGGCGTGATGGCAGAGTTAAAGGGATCCGCTTCGGAGACGATCATCATTCAGGTTGCGACACTCTTAAGCCAGCATGGATTCCTCGCGATCGTGGGTGCGGGAATCACACTTGCCGGAATTTTAGCCTGCACGATGTCCACCGCAGATTCCCAGCTTCTTGCGGCATCCTCCGCTGTTTCTGAGAACCTGTTAAAGGGAATGTTCGGTGTAAATCTTACCGAGAAGAGAACGATCCATGTTGCCCGGGCAACGGTTCTCTTTATCGCGGTAATCGCCGTATTTTTAGCGGGAAATCCGGACAGCTCCGTATTTGGAATCGTGTCCTTTGCGTGGGCTGGTTTCGGCGCTGTATTCGGACCGGTGGTCCTTGCGGCATTATTCTGGAAACGTTCCAATCGAAATGGTGCTCTTGCCGGCATGATCGCAGGCGGAGTCATGGTATTTGTATGGAAATACTGCGTTCGTCCGTTAGGCGGCGCATGGAATGTGTATGAGCTTCTTCCGGCATTTATCGTCGCAATGCTCTGTCTGGTTGTTGTCAGCCTTGCGACCGGTGAGCCGTCAAAGGAGATCCAGGAGGAGTTTGAGGAAGTAAGATCAGGAAAATAATTGTTACTGTACACGGGTAGGAATTTTCTGAACTGAAAATTCCGTACAATACAGTGGTGGTAGTGGATTTTGCCGATTTGGAATGCGAAGCATCGGCAAAATCAGTTACTGTTTGCGCAAGGCGTGAACAGTAACAAATAATTGCCGGAACAGATCGGTGAAATCGGAAGAAAAGACTGGAAAATTCAGGCGAAAAGAACTATAATACGCATTAAGAGACCTGACAAGTAGGTTTTTGTCAGGTCTTTTTCCTTATAAGAATATTGCAGTGAATTTGTGGGATAAAAGAAAAGGAGTTGTGGACAATGGATGAATTACAGAAGAAAATTGTGGATTATGTAGAGGCAAACGGCAAGACATATCAGCAGATCGCTTTGGAGATCCATGAGAAGCCGGAGGTCAGCAATTATGAGTTTTTCGCTTCCAAACGTCTTGCGGATCAGATCAAGAGCGTGGGATTTGAGGTAGAGATGCCGGCGGCAGGTCACAGAACCGGTTTTGCGGCGAGCTATAAATCCGGGAAACCGGGGCCGGTCATGGTTTTCCTTGCGGAGTACGATGCCCTTGTAGGACTTGGACATGGCTGTGGACATAACCTGTTTGGCGCAACTTCTTCTCTGGCGGCTGCGGCGTTAAAGAGTGTGATCGATGAGGTCGGCGGAGAGGTCCGCCTCTACGGAACGCCTGGAGAGGAAGGCGGAGAAAACGGAAGTGCGAAGGGCAGCTTTGTCCGCGAGGGATATTTCAAGGACGTTGACGCGGCTCTTTCCGCACATCCGGGAGTTGGACATCGCCTTACAGAAAAAACCCTTGGATGTGTTCCGATCGATATCGAATTCTGGGGCAGGGCGTCTCATGCGGCTGCGGCACCGGAACAGGGCATCAATGCGCTGGACGCGCTGATCCAGACCTATAACTCCATCAATGCCCTTCGCCAGCATCTGAGCGATGATGTGCGGATCCACGGGATCATCGTAAACGGTGGACAGGCACCGAACACGGTACCGGATTACGCGGCAGCAAAATTTTACTTAAGAGCAGCCGCATCCAGCACTTTAAAAGATGTTTACGCAAAGGTAGAGCGGATCGTGGAAGCCTCCGCGATGGCAATGGGCGCAAAGGGCAGCATGAAGCCGTATCAGAACTGGGTAGAAAATATGGTTCCGACACCATCCTTTGATGCGGTTTATGAGAAAAACCTGAAGTTGTTTGGAGAGACAGCAGATCCGGCAGGAGAGCGACTTATGGGATCGACAGATATCGGAAATGTTTCCCAGGTCGTTCCGGCGATCCAGCCGACCATCAATATCAGCGACGAGCCGATCAAGGGCCACAGCAAAGAGATGGTTGCTGCGGCATGCTCACAGAAAGGACTGGATTCGATCCTTCTTGGCGCAAAGGTGCTTGCATTTACAGCGCTGGATCTGATCCGTGAGCCGGAGACGTTAAAGAAGATCAAGGAAGAACATGCCTATGAGGTAGAGCATCAGGCAGACTGATAACTGCAGAGAATGCAGATCAGACACCTGCCGCATTGAAAAGACTATCGGAACCTGATTCTGTGATTTCAAACCAGAATGAGGTTCCTTTTTCGTCTGAATCCACCCCATATTTCATTCCGTGGGCATTTAAGATTGTGCTGACGATGGAGAGGCCGATCCCGGTACCCATGCGGCGGCCGCTCTGGTGCTGGCTTCGCTGGTAGCGCTCCCAGATGATCTTTTTGTCCTCCGCAGAGATCGGGGTGCCGGGATTTGTTACGGAAAGCCGGACGGTGTGACTGCCTTTGGATTCCAGGGAGACGGTAATGGTATCGCCTTCCGGAGTATGATTGATGGCATTGTAGAGAAGATTCCGGAGTACCTGACTGAGCTTTAACGGGTCAGCGTATATGAACACGGGCTCTCTGGGAGCGTCAAAGCGGACCCGGATCCCGTAAGTTGCGGCGGCTGCCGCACAGTGGGAGGTCTCGGATTCCGCTAAACCTGTGAAATCAAAGGATTCCGGGCGGAGCCTGATATAGCCGGACTGAAGCTGGGAGTAATCTAAAATATCATTTACCATCTCACTCATTCGGTTGGATTCCTCGATAATAAGATCCAGATCCTCGTTTCTGGCTGCCTCATCTTTCCAGTGAATGTCCCGGACAAGTTCTGCATAGCCGGAGATCACGGAAAGTGGGGAGCGGAGCTCATGGGAGACATTGGCGATGACTTCCTTTCGAAGAACATCGACGCGGGCCAGTGCCTGTCCAAGAAGCCCGACAGATTCCGCCAGCTCCCCGAGCTCATCCTTGCGGTTCACATCGGCGCGGGCGGAAAAATCATTTTCTGCAAGCCGGTCCACCGTGTGTTTGATCGCAAAGATCGGTTTTGTGAAATATCTGGAGCCCACGGCGGCGAGGATGGACGCGGCGATGGTCAGGACCACGGTGAGAATGATCAGCTGCATCCGGTTGAATGTAAAAGCTGCATCGGTACGGATCGTGTTTTCAATCAGAAGATAAGCGTTCTCACCGGCGTAGGTGACCGGGATCCCAATGTGGATATTGATCATATGGTGATTGCTTTTTAATACGTTCTGATAGATCTGGCGTGCCTTGACGTTGGAAAATTCATCGGAATTTCTGATGAATTTCCAGATGCCGTATTCAGGCTCATTCTGGACATCGGTGAGAAGATGGCCGTAACTGTAAATATCGGTCAGATCCCCTGCATCGTCGACGAGAAAGATCGTTCCGTCGATCATTCGGCTCAAGAACGGCAGCAGATGGTCATCTTCCGTCAGATCCCGGTTTGTCAGATCGCTCATAACCGGCTGGAGCTGCTTTAATGAGTTGGACAGGGCTGTTTCCGCATAGGTATGTTCGAAGAAAAAGACCTGAACAAACCACATGCAGGCTGCGGTCAGGACAACAAGCCCCATCATCATGCCCCAGAGCTGAAACATCAGGCCGGGGCGCTTTTTTGTGTGAAGAACTTTCAGCTCAGATTTTTTTGTTTCATTGATATGTTCCATAATTTTCCTTTATCGGTAATTGTTTTTCAATTCCAGTCAGTATCTGAGGTGTGCCGGGGGAGCTGTCAGCCGGAATTAGTGGATCACGGCATCCGGATCGAATTTATATCCGACGCCCCATACGGTCTGGATCATGGAGCGGTACGGGCCGAGACGGTCACGGACGGATTTTACATGGGTGTCCACGGTGCGTCCGTCGCCGCAGTAGCTGTATCCCCAGACGTCCTGAAGAAGCTTGTCCCGCCTCATGACAGTTCCGGGATTTTTCGCAAGCTCCAGGAGAAGGTCGAATTCCTTCGGGGCAAGGATCAGCTCCCTCCCGGAGATGGAGGCGGTGCGGGAATCCGGGTGGATCTCAAGCTCTTTATATTGATAGGAAAGAACAGACATTTTTCTTCCATTGCGCTTTAAGACTGCGCCCACCCGCGCCATGAGCTCTTTCGGGCTGAAGGGTTTTGAGACGTAGTCATCCACTCCGAGACCAAAGCCTGTGAGTTTATCGTATTCTTCGTTTCTGGCGGTCAACATGATCACCGGGATCTCGCTGGTCTTGCGGATCCGCTCTAACGTTTCGAAACCGTCGAGTCCCGGCATCATAACGTCCAGAATCACGAGATCGAAATTATCAACCTGCAGTTTTTCCAGCGCCGCAAGTCCATCTGCGGCCTCATCACATTCATAATGCTCCACTTCTCCGTATGTCCGCACCAGTTTCCTGAGACGGATATCGTCATCAACGATCAATAGTTTTGACATTAATATTGTACCCCTATTCTATAATTTCATGAATTGCACGTATATTTAATAAAATTATACACTTTCATTTGCAGACAATCGGTTTGGACATAAAAGTTTTTCCAACATTTGTGTCATGACCAGCTGGCATTTCTATCTAAAGATATATCATAAAATTCCCATCTGTGAAAGAGTCCTCACAAATTCCTGAAAATTTCCTCACAAAGTGTTCACAAATGGCTTTTATATTATTGGCTATAACATTCAAAAAGGCAGAAAAGAACAAGGATCATCAGGAAGGGAGCATATAGGATCATGAAAAAAAGGAACATCATCCTGTGTACGGCAGCAGGAGTCGTTGTAGTTGCAGCGGCAGCAGGTGTAATCGTGATGAAAGGAAAGTCGTCGGGCGGCGGAATGCAGGGCGGTATGGGAGGCCCCGGCGGCGGTCCGGGAGGAATGGGCGGTATGCAGCAGGAAAGCCAGAATACCGTGGTCCGTGCGGAGGAGCCGGAGACAGGAAGTATCTATCTGACAACGGAGCTGACCGGTACGGTGGAACCGGATGATGTGGTCCATGTATATGCAAAGGCATCCGGAGATATCACGGCGGTCTATGTGAAGGCGGGCGACACGGTCACGAAGGGTCAGGTCCTTTTTACCATCGATACGGAGCAGGTGGCAAACGCGAAAAATTCTGTGGATTCCGCGCAGGTAAATCTTCAGAAGGCTCAGAGTGATCTCGCAAGAATGCAGATCCTCTACGATGGCGGCGACCTCTCCGAACAGGAATATGAACAGTATACAAATGCGGTAAAGACGGCACAGCTCCAGTACAATTCCGCGAAGACTTCCTATGATCAGCAGGTCAGCTACAGCAGTGTGACGGCTCCGATCTCCGGAAAGGTGGAGAGCTGCAGCGCGGAAGTTTACGACCGGGCGAATATGAACGGGGAACTCTGCGTGATCTCTGGCGAGGGTGAGAAGAAGGTGACATTCTATGTCACCCAGAGAATGCTGGAGAACCTTGCGGTTGGCGACTCTCTGACAGTAGAAAAGAGCGGAAATACATACAATGCAATGATCGATGAGATCAACACCATGGTGGACGATTCCACAGGAATGTTTAAGGTGGAAGCGCAGCTTACCGATACAGACAACAACGCGGCGACGGGAAGTACCGTGAAGCTCACCGTTACGACGGGAAAAGCCGAAAACGTCATGACGATTCCGGTGGATGCCGTGTATTACAGCGGAGGAAACGCTTACGTCTACCTGTATGAAGATGGAAAGGCGAAAAAAGCGTCCATCGAGGTCGGAATCAACGATGACGATTATGTGGAGGTCACAGATGGACTTTCTGCGGATGACCTTGTTGTGAGCACCTGGAGCAACAACCTGTATGAGGGTGCAGATATCCAGCTTTCCGGAAGTGGTGACAGCCAGGCAGCCCCGGCAGGAGCAGATGACCAGAAGGACCAGGCAGCCCAGAACGGCGGAACAGCCCCGGACGGCCAGAATGCCCCGGCAGACGGAGCAGGCGGCGAGACACCAGCCGCGGATAACAGCGCTGCCGGCAGCAGTGCAGCACAGGAGGGCTGATCATGGGACTTACGAGATATGTATTAAAACGTCCGGTCACAACGATCTTAGCCCTGCTCTGTATCCTTGTTTTCGGTATCTCCTCCGTATTTAACGCGACACTGGAGCAGATGCCGGATACAGACCAGCCGATGCTGATCGTCCGTGCGTCCTATTCGGGAGCGACACCGGAGGATATGGATGAACTGGTGACCAAAAAGATCGAGGATCAGGTCAGTACGCTGGAGGGCGTAAAGAGCATGTCATCCACCTCCAACGAGGGAAACGCCATGATCATGCTGGAGTATGATTATGATCAGGATATGGATGATGCCTACAATGAGCTGACCCGTTCCTTAAACAGCATCCGCGGACTTCCGGAGGACTGTAATACGAGCGTCATGGAGATGAACATGAACGGCGGAAACGATATCATGCTCTCCATCTCCCACGACACGCAGGAAGACCTCTACGACTATGTAGACCAGAACATCACACCGGTATTCGAGCAGCTTTCTACCGTTGCCCAGGTCGAATCCATGGGTGGTTCCGCCGAGTACGTGAAGGTGGAGCTGGATCCGGTAAAGATGAAACAGTATAAAGTGACAGTGAACCAGATCACAAGCGCCATGGCGGCATCGGATCTCTCCTATCCGTCCGGCTCTGCGGAATACGGCGACCTCTCCCTCTCCGTCACAACATCCGCGAAGGCCAGCACACTGGATGATCTGAAAAAGGTTCCGATCACGACCCAGAGCGGTAAGACCGTATATCTGGAAGACATTGCCGACGTGTACACCACAGAGGAACAGATGGGCGGTGTGTCCCGCTATAATGGACAGGAGACCATTTCTCTCTCCGTATCAAAGAAACAGTCCAGCTCCGCGATGAAGCTTTCCTCCCAGGTAAAAGAAGCCGTCGAGTCCCTGGAAGCGTCGGATTCCGGACTTCACATTGAGATCGCCCGCGACAGCGCCGACAGCATCAAATCATCCCTCATGGATGTGGCGCAGACGATGGTTCTGGCAGTTATTATTTCCATGATCATCATCTGGCTCTTCTTCGGTGATATCAAGGCATCCCTGATCGTCGGAAGCTCGATCCCGACCTCCATTCTGGTATCCCTGATCCTGATGACGAGAGTCGGATTTACCTTAAACGTCATTACCATGAGTGCCCTGGTTCTCGGTGTCGGCATGATGGTCGACAACTCCATCGTTGTTTTAGAGAGCTGTTTCCGGGCCATGGATAAGATGGATGGGCGCGGGTTCGTGGAGTACGCGAAGGCATCTCTGGAAGGCACCGGTCTGGTTGCCATGTCCGTCCTCGGCTCCACCCTGACGACCTGTGTCGTATTTATCCCTCTTACAACCTTAAACGGAATGAGCGGTCAGATGTTCACACCGCTCGGCTGGACCATCGTATTCTGTATGAGTGCGTCCCTGCTTTCCACGATCACGGTGGTTCCGCTGACCTATATGCTGTATAAGCCGAAGGAACGGGAAAAAGCACCGTTATCCGGTCTTATGAGGCTGCTTCAGTTCGGATACCGGAAGATCCTTCCGACGGTACTGAAACATAAAGCCATCGTCATGCTGGGCTCTGTTGGACTTGTCGCAGCCACACTCTTCCTTGCGAGCGGCATGCAGAGTGAGCTCATGACATCCGATGATAATGGTACGATCTCCGTGACGATCACCACAAGACCGGGTCTTCTCGATGAGAAGGCAGATGATATCCTGACTCAGGTGGAATCCATCGTCAGCAGCCACGAGGATGTGGATTCCTACATGCTCCGTTACAACGGCAGCAGCGGAACCGTCAGCGCTTATTTAAAGGATGACAGAAAGATGACCACGGACGAGATCGTATCTGAGTGGGAAGACGAGATGGCGGGTCTTGAGAACTGTACCATCGAGGTAGAGGCATCTGCGTCCATGAGCTTCATGGGAAGACAGAACGACTATGAGGTGATCCTTGACGGTTCCGATTATGACACGGTGAAGGAGACCGCGGACAAGATTGTAAGCGAGATGGTTGCCAGAGATGATGTAAAGAATGTCCACTCCGATGTGGAGAACACGGCTCCGGTTGTATCCATCAATGTAGATCAGGTGGCAGCTTCCGCGGAAGGTCTCACGGCGGCATCCATCGGACAGCAGGTAAAACAGATGCTTGATGGAACGGAGATCGCGACCCTGACCATCGACGGAAATGAGGTCAGCGTCAAGGCAGAGTATCCGGAAGGTATGTACCGCACGGTAGAGCAGGTAAAGAACATGCTGATCACCACAGGAAGCGGCGGAACTGTAGCGGTTTCCGATGTGGCGGATGTTGTCTTTAAGGATAACCCATCCTCCATCTCCAAGACCGATAAAGCGTACGAGGTGACGATCACGGCGGATTATGTAAACGGAAATGTGAAGAACCTCATCGACAGCGAGGTAGTCCAGCCGAATCTTTCCTCCGGAGTGACCATCGGTACAAACTCCAGAAACCGTATGATGGCGGAGGAATTCTCATCCCTGTATCAGGCCATCGCAGTCGCGGTATTTCTGGTATTCGTAGTCATGGCGGCCCAGTTCGAGTCTCCGAAGTTCTCCTTCATGGTCATGACAACGATCCCCTTCAGCCTTGTCGGTTCCTTCGGACTTCTGAAGCTGACCGGCACGACCATCAGTATGACGTCTATTTTGGGATTCCTGATTTTAATTGGTACGGTCGTAAATAACGGTATCCTTTATGTGGATACAGTCAACCAGTACCGGATGACCATGGATCTTAAGACTGCCCTTGTTGAGGCCGGAGCGACACGTCTCCGCCCGATCTTAATGACAAGCTCCACCACGATCCTCTCCATGATCCCGATGGTGCTCTCCACAGGAAGCAGCGCGTCCACGACGAAAGGTCTGGCGATCGTAAATATCGGTGGTCTGACGGCAGGTATTCTGGTTGCATTGTTTATTCTTCCTGTTTACTACGCGATCATGAACGGTAAGAAGGAGAGGAAGGTACTGGATATTTAATTTTATTCAGCCGCAGAAAGGAATGGATATCAGCATGAAGAAATGGAAGATTGCAGGCTTGTTCGCTATGGCACTTATGATGAGTGTGACGCCGCTTCAGGCGTTTGCGACCAGCCCGGAATTTGCATATACAGCGGAAAAATGGGCATCTCTCCAGGATAACAGGCTGGAATACGGGGAGATTGCGGACCTGATCCACGAGTACAACACGACAGTCCGCCAGAATGAGCTGGACTACCAGAAATATAAGGGAAAGACCAGCACGGATATCGCAAAGGAATATTATGATTCTGCAGCAGAGGTAACTGAGCGGATCAATTATCCGGAGGATGACAGTGCAAATTATGCGAATCAGCTCTCCGCTGCATTGAGCAGTGAGATATCGGCGGATAACCTGACGGAGCAGGGAGATAGTAACGTAGATGACGGTGAGATCAAACGCCTCGGATATGAACAGGCGGAGAAGAGCCTTGTGCAGCAGGCACAGAAGCTGATGATCTCCTATTACAGTGGGAAGGCATCCCTGGATACCTTAGAGGACGCGGTGACCCAGGCGGAGACTGCTTATACGCAGGCTCAGACGAAAAAGGCAGCAGGAATGGCACTGCAGTCGGATGTGGACACTGCGGCGGAGAGTGTCACAACCGCGAAAGCGTCCCTTCAGTCCGCAAAGAGCAGCTTAGAGCAGACGAGACAGCAGCTTGTGATCATGCTGGGATGGAATTACAATGATTCAGTGGAGTTTGGAAACCTGCCGGATGTGGATACTTCCTCGGTTTCCACCATCAATGTGACATCCGATATCCAGACGGCGATCACGAACAACTACAACATCAAGATCACGGAGCGCAGACTCGCGAATTCCCAGTCGGAGAACAACCGCGCCACGTATACGAATACATTGACAAACCAGAAGGATACCGTCTCCACTAATGTGAAGAACGCCTACAACAGCCTGGTACTCGCAAAGGACAGCTACGAACAGGCGAAGACGAGCTACGAACTTGCGGAGAAGGAACGGGCAGCAGCAGAGTTAAGACTCTCCGCCGGAACCATCACAAAGAAGACATACGCGAAGCAGGAATCCGCCTGCCTTTCTGCGAAAACTTCCATGGAATCCGCAAAGTTAAGCTTTCTCACCGCGAAGGTCACATATGACTGGGCGGTGGCAGGACTGGCGTCGGCGTCATAAGTTCCTTTCTGTGGGAAACGCTTCCTGCCATGGCAGAAAAGACGCAAAATGGCACGGAATGCAGATTGGAAATGAGTTGATGTGAGGTGAAGATTGAAAAGAATGAAAACATATAAAAAATGGATGGGCGGTCTGGTATTCGGCGCGGCATTTTTTGCGGCAGCCGGAGGTGGGTACAACGCGGACATTATCCCCGGAAATATGCACGGATTGATCGCCGGAGCGCTCTCATCCTGCAAAATCATATCTTACGCAGTGGAATCCGATTCCGTAGATCCAAGTCAGATCACAAAAATCGAGTACAGCGATCTGCGGGAGCTGATCAAAGCGGGAAACTTTTCCTACCTGCAGAGTCAGGACAGCCAGAATCGCCAGAGTGCGCCCTATGAGAAGATGCACGAGACGTTAAAGGAAGAGTACAACTACCTGAAAAAGATGGCAGATTCCTACAAGGATGACGGCGACACAGAAATGCAGGCACTCTACGAGAATAATGCGAAGAACATCCGCACTTCCATGGCGCAGGTGCAGTCCACGATCAACCGCATGAATTCCGCAAGTCAGGAGAAGACCATGGAGGACATGGCGGATACCCTGACGGCGACGGCGCAGAACCTGATGAACTCCTATAACCAGATGGCAGCCAATGTGGCGGCGATGGAAAAAAATGTGGAGGCGGCACAGAGCGCTTATGACGCGGCAGTGAAGAAGCGGGAAGCGGGACTTATCAAGGATACAGAACTGGAGTCCGAAGCCAGCAGTCTGGAGCGTCAGAAGAATTCTCTTGCCTCCTTGAAGGAACAGCAGAGTGAATTGAAGGAAAGTCTTCTGACGCTGCTCGGACTTTCCGGGCGCACCGATATCGAGATCGGTACGGTTCCGGATCCGGATCTTGCGGTGATACGTGCTGTGAATGTTGAAAACGATATCCAGACAGCCATCAGCAATGACTCTACCTGGGTCAGTGAGATGAAGTCCAGAGTGACGGGAACAGATAACCGGGAACTCAGAAAGCAGCGGATCAGCGAGGCGGCCCAGAATGCGGAGATCAGTCTGCGATCCACATACGAGAATCTCCAGAACGCCTTATCCCAGTATGAGGCAGCGGAGAGCGCCTACTCCGCTGCAAAACAGGCGTGGGATACGGTGCAGAAGAAGCAGGCAGCAGGCATGCTCTCAAAGAACGCCTATCTTTCCGGTGAATCCGCATGGCTCTCCGGTGATGCGGCGATGAATACGGCAAAACTGAATCTTGTCTCCGCCTACGAGTCCTATGTATGGCAGGTGGCCGGTGTTGAGACCGGCGCGTCCGCCGGCGGTACTGCCGTGTCCGCCAGAGTCTCCGGCGGTGGCGGAGCACCGGCTGGGAGATAGAAGGTCAGAAGAAAACTGGCAATAGAAAATATAAATGCAGCCCGTGTCTGGCTTGGACATGGGCTGATTTTTTGCCGCGTATGTTCAAAAAACTGACTATGGCAGTTCTTGCGGCAGAGCGGCTGTATATTCAGGAAAATTTGGCAAACAAATTTGGAGATAAAAACTTAGAAGAATATTTTAAAGGAACTTCTTCATACAGTCCCTGAGATTTTCTTCCATGCCGGTCAATTCATCTGAAATCTCCACGACCGCCTTCGACGCGCCGGAATACTGATTTTTATAACCGCATATGGTCTTGATCCCCATATTACAGCCGTCAGTGACAATACTGGCGGCTTC
>CAKRNI010000052.1 GCA_934370915.1 uncultured Lachnospiraceae bacterium | reverse complement strand
GGACTTTCCATCGTGCTCATGGTATTCATCCTTCTCAGCATGACCATGATCGCAAAATACGATAAGGATGGGGAGGGTTCAGCGTTCTGATGAAGACTGTAAAAGAAAAACTGAAGAAATTTTTTGAGGATTTTTATCTGGTGCTGGTACTGATCTTTCTGTACGCGCCGATCCTCGTTATGATGGTCCTGTCCTTCAACAGCTCGAAGTCGAGATCCCAGTGGGGCGGGTTCACCTTAAAATGGTACACACAGATGTTTGAGAGCGCCACGATCATGGATGCTCTCTACAATACACTGCTGATCGCATTCCTGTCAGCGCTTATCGCCACGATCCTCGGAACAGCGGCGGCCATCGGACTTTCTGCGATGAAGAAGCTTCCGCGGACGATCTGCATGGGACTCAACAATATTCCGATGTTAAACTCCGATATCGTTACAGGCATCTCCCTGATGCTGATGTTCATCGCTTTCGGAATTTCACTGGGATTCAAGACGATCCTGTTCGCCCACATCACCTTCAATGTGCCCTATGTGATGCTGAGCGTCATGCCAAAGCTTAAGCAGACGAGCAGGAACACCTACGAGGCGGCCCTGGATCTGGGTGCGGGACCGTTACAGGCATTTTTCAAGGTGGTGTTCCCGGATATTCTTCCCGGCGTGTTGTCGGGCTTCCTGATGGCGTTTACGATGTCTCTTGATGATTTTATCATCACCCACTTTACGAGAGGTGCCGGAATCAATACACTTTCCACCCTGATCTACAGTGAGGTGCGCCGCGGCATCAAGCCGTCCATGTATGCCCTGTCTACCGTGATCTTTGTGACGATCCTCGCGCTGCTTCTCATCACAAACTTTGCCCCGGCGAAGCCGCAGACGAAGGCAGGAGCGGGAAGCTCTGGACAGAATGCAGTGCCGGATAACGGAAAGAAGCCGTTGTGGACCGGAAAGACAGCCATTGTTCTGGCTTCCTTTCTGATCGTGGGAAGTGTCTGTTATACGAGCTATCTCCACTTTACGGCCTCCCACTCCGACGAGCTTTACGTCTACAACTGGGGCGAGTATATCGATGAGAGTGTCATTGACGAGTTTGAGGCGGAGACGGGGATCCATGTGACATATGACCTCTTTGAGACGAACGAGGAGATGTATCCGGTGATTGAGGCCGGAGCGGTCAATTACGACGCGGTATGTCCGTCTGATTACATGATCCAGAAGATGGTGGAGAACGGACTTCTCGCTGAGATCAATTTTGAGAATGTACCGAATATCAGGAATATCGATCCGGTCTACCTCGAAAAATCAAGGGCATTTGACCCGGAAAACCGTTATTCGGTTCCGTATACCTGGGGAACCGTGGGAATTATCTACAACACAAAGAAGCTGGAAGAGCTTGGAGTTCCGGCTCCGACAAAATGGTCGGATCTCTGGGACGAGCGCTTAAAGGGCGAGATCCTGATGCAGGACAGTGTCCGTGACGCGTTTATGGTAGCGTTAAAAGCACTCGGATATTCCATGAATACCACAGACAAGGGAGAGCTGGAAGAGGCGAAAAAGCTCCTTCTGGCGCAGAAACCGCTCGTTCAGGCGTATGTTGTGGATCAGGTCCGCGACAAGATGTTAAACGGTGAGGCAGCGGTCGGCGTGATCTACTCCGGCGAGCTGTTATACCTTCAGGAAGAGGCAGAGACACTGAATCTTGACTATGATCTTGAGTATGTGATCCCGGAGGAGGGAACAAATATCTGGATTGATTCCTGGGTGATCCCGGATAACGCGAAGAATAAAGAGAACGCAGAGAAGTGGATCAACTTCCTCTGCCGTCCGGATATCGCGGTGAAGAATTTCGAGTACATTACCTACGCGACACCGAACAAGGCAGCGTTCGAGATCCTGGATTCGGAATATCAGGAAAACAAATCGGTATTCCCGGATACGGATAAGCTGGAAAATTCTGAGGTCTACAGTTATCTCGGAACCGAGGCAGATGATCTGTATAATGCGCTGTGGAAGGAAGTTAAGTCGCAGTAAATAGAATATTAGAAAATAGAAATATCCCTGCGGGTGCGTGAAATGCGTACTTGTGGGGATATTCTTTACACAAAAATCCCCCGCACAGACGGCCTGAATTGCTGCCCATGCGGGGGAAAAGTACATTTTAGATTATAATTCAGTCTTCACAAAGATATCATAGATCGCCCGGATCGCCGGCTCGAAGTCATCATTGGCAACTCCGATGATGATATTCAATTCACTGGATCCCTGATCGATCATCTTCACGTTGATCTTTGCGTGTGCGAGGGCTGCGAAGATTCTTGCGGCAGTTCCGCGCATCGCCTTCATGCCGCGGCCTACGACTGCGATCACGGCGAGGTCAGACTCTAAGGTTACAACATCCGGATGAACCGCGCGCTGGATTCCGGAGAGAACCGCCTGCTCTTTCTCCTGAAACTCGTCCTGATGAACGAGGACAGACATGGTGTCGATTCCGGACGGCATGTGTTCGAAGGAGATGCCGTTTTTCTCAAATACCTCAAGAACTTTTCTTCCGAACCCGACCTCGGAGTTCATCATCGCCTTGTCGATGTTCATGGCACAGAAGCCCTTCTTTCCGGCAACACCTGTGATGGTGTAACGCGGGCGCTTGCTGGTATTCTCGACGATCATGGTACCCGGATCTTCCGGACGGTTCGTGTTGCGGATATTGATCGGGATTCCCTCTTTCCTTACCGGGAAGATCGCATCCTCGTGGAGTACGCTTGCACCCATGTAGGACAGCTCACGGAGCTCTGTGTAGGTGATGGTCTCGATCGGAGCAGGATTCTCAACGATCCGCGGGTCAGCTACGAGGAAACCGGAAACATCGGTCCAGTTCTCGTAGAGGTCTGCCTGGATTGCGCGGGCTACGATGGAACCTGTGATATCGGAACCACCGCGGGAGAAGGTATGGATCGTTCCATCCGGCTTAGAGCCGTAGAATCCCGGGATAACTGCCTGCTTTAAGGAAGCGAGATGTTCGCGCATCTCCTCGTTGGTCTCCTCGGAGAGGAAATTTCCCTCAGCATCGAAGCGAATCACATCGGCTGCGTCCACGAAGGTGAAACCGAGGTAATTTGCGGCGATGATGCCGTTTAAGTATTCTCCTCTGGAAGCCGCATAGTCACGTCCGGCTTTCTTTAAGAAATTCTCCTCGATCTTCGCAAATTCAAAATCGAGGTTTAAGTTTAAGTCAAGACCGTCGATGATATCAGTGTAGCGTTTTCTGATCTGGTCAAGGATACGCTTGTAGCTCTGACCTGCACATACAGCGTCATAACACTGATATAACATATCGGTCACTTTTGTATCTTTGCTGTCTCTCTTTCCCGGTGCGGACGGTACAACATAGCAGCGGGTCTTATCGGCGTCGATGATCGCCTTTACCTTTTTAAACTGACGGGCACTTGCAAGAGAACTGCCGCCAAACTTTACAACCTTCTTCATAATCTGTCTCCTGTGTAAGTAAATGATATATGCCGGATTCCACTTTAGTGGATTACCTTTGGTGTCGGGAAGTATTCGAAGAATACCTTTGCAACCATCTTGTCTCTGGAAATGTAATGGTTCTGCCAGTAGCGGGCATCCAGAGAGTAATTTCGGTTGTCTCCCATCATGAAGTAGCAGTTTTCCGGAACTTCAAAATGGTAAGTCTCATGCTGATTCATCGCTTCCGCGAGATACGGCTCGTCGAGCGGTGTGTCGGATCCGTTTAAGTAGACCTTGTCATCTACAATGTCGATCACATCACCGGGTACACCGATCACACGTTTTACATAGTAGATCGTGTGGCCTCGTTTTCCGACTTCGGAACCGCAGGCCGGGCATGTATCCTGCTTGTCACCCTCTATGATCGCGTTGCACTGCGGACACTGCCAGCCAAAGACGAAGATAGCTACATCACCTCGTTCCGGTTCGGAAAACTTATAGTGGAGTCTGGAACCGATGACACGGCTTCCGGCCATGATCGTGTTTTCCATGGAGCCGGTCGGGATCTCACTGTTTGCGATCACAAAGGTTGTGAGAACGAAGGCAATAACGGCGGCAGATACGAGTACCTGGACCCAGCTGATGAGCTCTGCCACCCAGCCTGTTTTTTCTTTCTTTTCTTTTTCGCTATTTTCCATATAAATGATGATAACCTCGTTTGACTAATATTTACGGGAAAGATATACTGTAAGAGTAAATGTTACTGCCCGTATGCATACAATAAAGAGTTTATGATAAATTGTCAAGTTTCGCAAGGGAATTTCGAAAAAGGTAAGGAAGTTTTTTTCTTTCTGCGAGGAAAACAGGGGAGAATACTTGTATCGCTGAAGTGAAAATGTTAAAATGTTGTTAAAAAATGCGGGTAATGCTTATCCGCTGTCGGAGTTGATTTATTAGCGGAGTGTGCCCGGTGAAGGGCACGCGGATGCAGCAGGGGGAGTGCTGAATGGAAAAAATCTTATATGATCTGATGGACTGGGCCGGAATCGAGGAGCTTGTCTATTCTGAGGCGAGCGATCCGGGGCGGCTTCTGGGGGAACATGTGATAAAGGAAGGACTTCTGATCCAGGCCTTTCTTCCGAACGCTGAGAAGGTATCCGTAAAAATCGGCGGGGAATTGTTCCCAATGGAGATGGCAGACGAGAACGGCTTCTTCGCGGTGCTTTTAGAAGACCGGAAAGAACTGGTTCCGTATCATTTCTGCATCTCTTACACAGACGGGGACAGCGAGGAGATCGTTGACCCATACAGCTACCAGTTCCACACCGCGTTTACAGAGGAAGAGGTGCGGAAGTTCGGTGCGGGAATTTATTATGATTCCTATGAGAAGTTCGGAGCACATCCGGCTGTGGAAGCCGGGATTACGGGTGTTCACTTCGCGGTCTGGGCACCCGATGCAATGCGCGTCAGTGTTGTGGGAGATTTCAACTTCTGGGACGGAAGACGCCACCAGATGAAAAAGCGAGGTCCGTCTGGGATCTATGAGATCTTTATCCCGAATCTGAAGCCCGGCGCGATCTACAAATATGAGATCAAGACAAAAGCGGGACTTCCGATGCTGAAGGCGGATCCGTACGGAAACTATGCGGAGCTCCGCCCGCATACGGCATCTGTTGTCTGGGATATGTCCGGCTACAAATGGAACGATGACGAGTGGATCAAAGAGCGGGCAGCGGCGAAAGACCGTCTGAAGGATTCCCCGATGTCCATCTATGAGGTCCACCTGGGTTCCTGGATGCAGAAAACGGTAGCACAGGATGAGAACGGTGAGGACATCAACGGCAGCCAGTTCTACAACTACCGTGAGATCGCGGAGAAGCTGGCAGCCTATGTGAAAGAGATGGGATACACCCATGTGGAGCTGCTTCCTGTGATGGAACATCCGTTGGATGAATCCTGGGGTTACCAGGTTACAGGCTACTACGCGCCGACGAGCCGTTTCGGAACACCGGATGATTTCAAGGCGTTTATGGACTATATGCACAAAGAAGGGATCGGCGTGATCCTGGACTGGGTTCCGGCCCATTTTCCGCGGGATGCCCACGGCCTTGCCGCCTTTGACGGGACATGCCTCTACGAGCACCAGGATCCGCGTCAGGGATCCCATCCCCACTGGGGAACGCTGATCTACAATTACGGACGTCCACAGGTAACAAACTTCCTGATCTCCAATGCCTTATACTGGGCGAAGGAGTTCCATGCAGACGGAATTCGGATGGACGCAGTGGCATCCATGCTGTATCTGGACTATGGAAAGAACGCCGGGGAGTGGGTCGCAAACATCTATGGCGGAAATGAGAATCTGGAAGCGGTAGAGTTCTTAAAGCATTTAAATTCCATCTACGCGAGGGATACGAAAGGTTCTGTCCTGATCGCTGAGGAGTCCACGGCCTGGCCGAAGGTCTCCGGCGATGAGAACGACGGCGGACTTGGATTCGACTTCAAGTGGAACATGGGCTGGATGAACGATTTTCTGGATTACATGCAGTGCGATCCATATTTCCGCCATGACCACTACGGGGAGCTGACCTTCAGTATGCTCTACGCCTACAGCGAGAAGTTCGTCCTGGTATTCTCCCACGACGAGGTGGTCCACGGAAAAGGTTCCCTGGCAGGAAAGATGCCGGGGGATACCCAGGAGAAGAAGTTTGCGAACCTCAGGACCGCCTACGGCTTTATGATGGGGCATCCGGGAAAGAAACTTCTGTTTATGGGACAGGATTTCGGCCAGATGGATGAGTGGAACGAGAAGGCGAGCCTGGAGTGGGGACTCTTAAAATATGATATCCACAGCCAGATGAAGGATTATGTGAAGGCGTTGAACCACTTATACCGCACACAGCCGGCGCTTTACAGGATGGACTACGAGCCGGAGGGCTTTGAGTGGATCAACTGCACGTATAACGACGAAAATATCGTTATATTTGAGAGAAAAACAGAGAAGCCGGAAGAGACTCTGCTCTTTGTCTGCAACTTTGCCCCGGTGGAGCATGAGAAGTTCCGCCTTGGCGTTCCGTTTGCCGGAAAGTATAAGGAGATCTTAAACAGCGATGCGAAGCAGTTTGGCGGCAGCGGAATGACGAACCCGAGAGTCAAGATGTCGAAGAAAGAGGAGTGGGATACGAGAAAGAACTCCATTGCCATCAACCTTGCCCCGATGTCCACAGCGGTATTCTCCTGCACTCCGTATGAGGAAGAGCCGGAGGCGGAGAAAAAGAAACCGGCGGAGAAGAGAAAACGCCCGGCACGGCAGCCGTCGGTAAAGCTGCCGGCGAGCCCGTTGGATATGATCTCCGAGAAGGTTGGGCAGATCATAAAGACGGCGAGGGAGAGCCGGCACTGAAATTTGTGCCTGACTGATTTGGACAGTCAGCGCAGAAATTAAATACAGGACAGAAATATCCGGGAAATAACAGGTGAAATATCATGAAAGAAAACACATTAGATTTTCTTACCGCGGTGCTCATCAAATACGGAACCAGAGTCTTCTGGGCGGCGGTCATCGTATTTGTGGGACTGCGGATCATCAGGATCGCCCGCAGGGCAGCCGGTCAGATCATGGACCGCGCCGGGGTGGAGATCACGTTAAAAAAGTTTCTGGACATGCTGCTTCATGCAGTTCTCTTCGGCGTTATGGTATTCATGGCGGCGGATCAGCTGGGAATCAAGACGACCTCCTTCGTGGCGGTCATCGGTACCGTTACTCTGGCATTCAGCCTTGCGATGCAGAATACGCTCTCGAACTTCGCGGGCGGAACCCTGATCCTGCTCCTGAAACCGTTTAAGGTGGGCGATTATATCAGCACCGGCTCCGGTGAAGGGACCGTTGAGTCCATCGGTCTTGTATACACGACGCTCCTGACAACGGATAACCGGGTCATCACGATCCCGAACAGCTCCGTGTCCAGCGCGCCGCTCACAAACCTCACAAGAACCGGAAAACGCCGCCTGATCATTAATGTGGGAATCGGATACTCTTCCGATCTTTTAAAGGCGAAGAACGTCCTGAAAAAGATCTTCGAGGAGAATCCGGGGATCATGAAGGATCAGCCGGTTCAGGTCGTTGTGGATGCGCTGGGAGACAGCAGTGTTGTTTTAAGCGCCAGAGGCTGGACGACCTGTGAGGATTACTGGACAGCCAAGTGGTCCATCACAGAGGCGATCAAGCTCACGTTTGACAAAGAGGGGATCGAGATCCCGTACCAGTATATGAATGTGATGATGACAAAGGAATCATAGCGCGGACCGGGCATAGTTTCGGGGTAACGCGGATCATAAAGGAAAGAGAGTCCGGACAGGGGAAAGACTGCCGGGCTCTTTTTTCGTACATTGTTACAAAAAATACTTGATTTTTTGTGAAAATCTGATAGAATCAATTTTAAATTGTTTCTGCGTTGCGGACAAATGTTTGTGGAAAAGAGACGGGGCTTTCTGCGCAAAAAATGCTGACAGGTCGCGTGATTCCGGAAAGAGTGTAACATGCAGAGGCTAAAAACAAAAAAGGAGGATTGAATATGAAAGAACATATGGCAGACTGGCGTATCCATGCACTTGCTTTCGTACTCACCGTAATTGCCGAATTTATCGGCACCAAAAAATTCAGTTTCGGGCCTTTGTCCTTCTCACTGTTTCCGATGCTGTACGTACTGATCCTTGGAGCGATCCTCGGAATCGCAAAAATGATTCCGCAGAAGATGATGACAGAAGCATCCCCTTATATCGGAATCAGCGTTATGATGCTGACAGCAAAGATCGCGTCCACGATCGGACCGAACCTCGGAGCGGTTGTCAAAGCCGGACCGGCGCTGATCCTTCAGGAATTCGGAAATCTGGGAACCGCGGTTTTAGCGCTCCCGATCGCAATATTCGTGTTCCATATGGGACGCGCGGCAATCGGAACTTCCTTCTCTATTTCAAGAGAGAGCTCCCTTGCGGTTGTTGCTGATAAATATGGTCTTGACTCAGATGAAGGAATCGGTGTTATGGGCGGATATATCACAGGCACTGTATTCGGAACCATGTTCAACGGTATCTTTGTTTCCCTGCTCTGCTCTTTAAATATCTTCCACCCGTATGCGCTCGGAATGGCGTGTGGAACAGGTTCCGCATCTATGCTTTCTGCCAGCCTTGCGGCAGTTGTTGAGGCATATCCGGATATGGAAGCGGAGATCACCGCTTATGCGGCAACTTCAAACATGCTGAGCAGTGTGGATGGTCTTTATATGAGTATTTTTATCGCGCTTCCGATGTGCGAATTCATGTATAAGCTGTTCACGAAGAACAACAGGCATTATAAAGACGGACTCCCGATCGGCGCTAAGGTGGAAGTCAAAGCAGCCGGGGAAGAATAGGAGGGATCCATATGGACGCAGCAGTATGGTTTAAAAGAATCAAATGTCTTGTCCTTGTATGCATCTTCGCATCCATCGGCAATTTTATCAGTACATCAAAGGCCGGAAACCCGGTAACCCCGCTTGAGGCAGTGCCAGGGCTTGTGCTCCTTCTTGTATGCACGCTGGTAGGCTGCATCATCTATGAACTGATCAATAAGGTTTCACCGAAGAATCTTCCGGCGATCGCCTATATCTCATTTATCGCGATCCTGATCACGATCCCGGGCGTCAGCCCGATCGCAGATTATGCGATCGAACAGATCGGAAAGATCGGACTTCTTCCGCTCTGCACTCCGATCCTTGCATATGCCGGAATCTCCATCGGAAAAGATGTGGATACCTTTAAGAAACAGGGCTTTGCGATCGTAATCGTAGCGATCTTCACGTTTGCGGGAACATTCCTCGGTTCTACGATCATTGCCCAGATCATCTTAAAAATGACAGGCGTGATCTGATAATCAGATATGAAAAATGAGAAACCTGCAGGAATCGAAGGAATGATTCCTGCAGGTTTTTTCCGTACAACACAGTGCTGGCAGTGGATTTTGCCGATTTGGAATGTAAGCATCGCAGTTGAAAAAACGGTACACTCATGTTATCATTATAACACTGGCGCCGCCGCATGAAACAGAGCCGCGGACGTCCAATCATAACGATAACGGAGTGAAGTTTCCATGTACCATGATCTTACAAAAGGGAGCATCTCACGCTCCCTTCTTTTATTTGCCCTGCCGATGATGGCAGGAAATCTTTTGCAGCAGTTTTACAACATCGCGGACACCCTGATCGTCGGCCGTGTCCTTGGAAAAAATGCTCTGGCGGCGGTGGGATCCTCCTACACGCTGATGACATTCCTGACCTCGATCTTTCTGGGACTCAGCATGGGCTCCGGCGCACTGTTTTCCATTTACCGGGGAAAGGGAGATGAAAGGGCACTGAAGTCCTCCATCGCCCACGCCTGCGGCCTGATCCTCGCTGTAACGCTTGTTTTGAATGCAGTTGTCTATATTTTCGTTGATCCGATCTTAAGCTTCTTACGGGTTCCTGAGGAGGTCTGGGGCGGTATGAGAGAGTATCTGCTGATCATTTTCGCAGGTCTGCTCGCCACGTCCCTCTATAATTTCTTCTCCTGCCTGTTAAGGGCGC
Organism: uncultured Lachnospiraceae bacterium; assembly: GCA_934370915.1. Classification (GTDB taxonomy): domain Bacteria; phylum Bacillota; class Clostridia; order Lachnospirales; family Lachnospiraceae; genus Pilosibacter. The sequence continues at coordinate 3,446 of CAKRNI010000052.1, read as the reverse complement.
TGGGAAACTCTACGGTCCCGCTGGTGTTTCTTGCGGTATCCGCGATCTTAAACATCGCGTGGGATCTTTTGTTTGTGGCAGTCTTTCATTGGGGGATTGCCGGTGCGGCCTATGCGACGATCTTTGCCCAGTATGTATCCGGGATCGGTATCCTTCTCTATGTTCTTTTCCGGTGCAGAAACCTTCTCCCGGAGAGAAAGGATCTTTGTTTTGACGGCGGAATCTTAAAGGAGATCGCGGGACTTTCCTCCCTGACCTGTCTGCAGCAGTCTGTTATGAACTTCGGAATCCTTATGGTACAGGGGCTTGTAAACAGCTTTGGCGCCACCACCATGGCGGCCTTTGCAGCGGCAGTAAAGATTGACACCTTCGCATATCTGCCGGTTCAGGACTTTGGAAACGCCTATTCGACCTTCATCGCCCAGAACTACGGCGCGGGAAATAAAGAACGGATCCGCCGCGGCACAAAGGAATCCTTTGCCATCAGCACGGCATTCAGCCTTGTGATCTCAGCCCTCGTATGTATTTTCGCGGCACCCCTCATGCAGATCTTCGTGAGCTCCGCCGAGACGGCGGTCATCGCCTCCGGCGTCCGTTATCTCAGGATCGAAGGGGCATTCTACTTTGGAATCGGCTGTTTGTTCCTGCTTTACGGATATTACAGGGCGATCAAGAGAGCGGAGATGTCTGTGGTGCTTACGGTGATCTCCCTCGGAATCCGTGTGCTGCTTGCCTACGTGCTCTCAGCAACATTTCTCGGCGAGACAGGAATCTGGATGGCGATCCCGATCGGCTGGATCCTGGCGGATCTCACAGGACTTTTATATATGAGAAAGACCTGGTAACAAAGAGAGGTAACTTTTCTTACGGTCAGCGCAGCAAGTGCGCAGACCTACTGAACAGTTACAAAGAAAAGTTACAAAGAAAGAACTTTTGCAAAATAAGAATAAAAAAATGTTGAATCTAAAAATACGCTGTACAGGAGAATGCCCCCATGTACAGCGTATTTTGTTTCCATGCGCCCGGATCTGGCGATTGATCTGCGTTATTCTGCAGTCAGCGCAGCAGGTGTATTTAAACTAACTTACTCAACAGCTTATCTTTTCTCTCGATCATCTCATCAATCCTCTCGATATAAGAAGCCACATCTTTTACATTCTCCGCACGTTCCAGCCGGTTTTCCGCCGGGAAGGTGACCTTCGTGGTGGTTCCGGCACCGCAGGCCACGATGGTCTGCTTTTCTTCCATAATGAGGATATTGTAGATACATGCTTTTCCGGGTGCCGCATAGCCGACATTCTCGAAGTTTCCGGCCATATTTTTCTGACGGTACAGATAATACGGCTCAAGACCCATCTCGCGGGCGTACTTCGCCGTGAGGTCGATCATCTCCTGAGTGTTCTGAATCTTTAAGTTCGCGTAGCGCTCCTTAAAGATATTGAGTCTCGCCGCGCGCTTGATGGCGAGAGAGTGGACCGTCACGCTGTCCGGAGCGAGCTCCTGCACCTGTTCCATGGTGCTGCGTACATCGTCGATATCTTCCTCCGGAAGTCCGATGATGAGGTCCATATTGATATTGTCAAAGCCAAGCTCTCTTGCCATGCGGAATTTTTCCTTGACCATATCCACGGTGTGGTGGCGTCCGATCAGATCCAGAGTTGCCTGCTTCATCGTCTGTGGGTTGATGGAGATCCTGGAGATATTGTGGGCGCGGAGAACCTTGAACTTGTCCTCGGTGATGCTGTCCGGGCGTCCGGCTTCCACTGTGAATTCCTGCACCTTTGAGAGGTCAAAGGTATTCTCGATCTTTGTGAGCAGAGCGTCCAGCTCCTCTGCCTTTAAGGACGTCGGAGTTCCGCCGCCGAAGTAGATCGTATCCAGTGTGCGGCCTTTCATCTTCTCCGCCACATAATCCAGCTCTTTAAACAGCGCCTCCAAATAGAGATGAACCTTCTTCTCCCACGCCCCGATCGGGTAGGAGGTGAAGGAACAGTAGAGGCAGGTGGTCGGGCAGAAGGGAATTCCCACATAGAGGCTGTATCCCGTCTCATAGTCGATATGGCTTAAGAGCTCCCGCTCCCGCTTCGCGACCTCGACACTTAAGTCGATCTTCTCTTCACTTGTCAGGTACATATCCCGCATGAAGGAACGGATGCTCTCCTCATCCTCACCCTGATCAAGTCTTGTCATGGCGATCTTTGTCGGGCGGATACCGGTCAGGGTTCCCCAGGGGAGTTCTTTTCCCGTCCGCTTTTTTAACATGCCGTAAAGCTCTTTCTTGATCGTTGTCTTTGCGTTTAACCGCACATTGTAGTCGATCGGAAATACGGTCTCATCTGCGACCGTGCCTGCCGGATCCATGATCCTCAAGCCAAATTTCGTCTCATCAGCGTTCTGTGTACAGGTTCCCTCCACGTAAAAATCCACATCGTCCTGTCTCTCATGGACAAAAGTCTCACCCGGATAAAACGCCATCAAAAGCTCCCGGATATCCTGCTCATAAGCAGTATCATTCAATAAAATTCCAATCATCTCATTGCCCCCGAAAGAGGATTATACTTCTTTTCAAAACCGATGGTAGTCGTGTCCATATGACCCGGATAGACCATGGTGTCATCCGGCAGTGTGGAGAGCAGGCGTCTTACAGACTCCGCGATCTGGCGTCCGCTTCCCGTCGGGAAATCCGTGCGGCCGTAGGAGCCTGCAAACAGGGTATCACCGGAGAAGAGAACCTCTTCCTTTTCAATATAGTAACAGCAGGAACCGATGGTGTGTCCCGGTGTTTCAAATACTTTCCAGGTAAATCCGGCGATGGAAAGCTCATCACCTTCCTTCACCGTAATATCCGGTGTCAGCGTATATGGTTCCCTGTAGTAGCTGGCTACAAGGCTTTTTCTGCTGTCTGAAAGTACCTCGATCTCCTTTTCACAGGCGTAGATCGGCACATGCCATGCTTCTTTCAATTCCTTTGCGGCCATCATGTGGTCGAAGTGGCCGTGGGTCAGAAGGATCGCCTCCGGCTTTAAATTCAGGGATACTGCCATATTGACGATCTTGTCGGCGCTGTCGCCCGGGTCCACGACGGCAGCTTTTTTTGTCTCATTATCATAGACCAGGTAGCAGTTCGTTCCGACCATGCCGACTACCAGAGTCTTAATGCGAATTTCGCTCATATCTTACGTTTCCTCCATTTTTCCTGGCACAAAGCAGGGACTCCGGCCCTGTGCCATGTACAAAAAGGTCTACCGTCCGTAACACCTCCGGCAGACCTTTTTCCGACTGCATTCGACCCGTTCTGTTTCAGAACAGCCGGCGGCAGACATTCATTTGAAATTGTAGTTATCAGCCTGTGGTTCTCTCGATATCCAACACGCCGTCGATCTGGCGGAGCTTTGCCATCAGGTTGTTTAATTCTTCGATTCCATGGATATCGAAGCTCATGGTGA
>CAKRNI010000051.1 GCA_934370915.1 uncultured Lachnospiraceae bacterium | reverse complement strand
GACGGTACTGTAGGTGCTAACAAGAACTCCATCAAGATCATCGGTGACAACACAGACATGTACGCTCAGGCTTACTTCGATTATGACTCCAAGAAGTCCGGCGGTGTTACAATGTCCCACTTACGTTTCGGACATACTCCGATCAAGTCCACATACCTGATCCACAAAGCAAACTTCGTTGCATGTCATAACCCGGCATACATCCGTAAGTACAACATGGTTCAGGAGCTTGTTGACGGCGGTACATTCCTCCTCAACTGCCCGTGGGATGCTGAGGGTCTTGAGAAGCACTTACCGGGACAGGTTAAGAAGTTCATCGCTGACCACAACATCAAATTCTACACCATCGACGGTGTTAAACTTGGTATTGAGACAGGCATGGGCCCGACCCGTATCAACACAATCCTTCAGTCCGCATTCTTCGAGTTAACAAAGATCATCCCGGCTGACAAGGCTAACGAGCTTATGAAAGCAGCTGCAAAGGCTACTTACGGCCGTAAGGGTGAAGACGTTGTTATGAAGAACTGGGCAGCGATCGATGCCGGCGCTAAGGGACTTGTAGAGGTTCAGGTTCCGGAGAGCTGGAAGAACTGTGAAGACGAAGGTCTTGACATGGTTCACGCTACAGAGGGCCGCGAGGATGTTATCAACTTCGTTAACAACATTCAGGCTGCTGTAAATGCTCAGGAAGGTAACAACCTCCCGGTATCCGCATTCAAGGATTACGTTGACGGTACAACTCCGTCCGGTTCCGCTGCATACGAGAAACGTGGTATCGCAGTTAACGTACCGGTTTGGAATCCGGACAACTGTATCCAGTGTAACTTCTGTTCTTATGTCTGCCCGCACGCAGTTATCCGTCCGGTAGCTATGACAGAGGAAGAGGCTGCTAAGGCACCGGCTGGCACAAAGACCATCCCGATGACTGGTATGCCGGAGTACAAGTTCGCTATGACAATTTCCGCTCTTGACTGTACCGGATGTGGTTCCTGTGCGAACGTATGCCCGGGCAAGAAGGGTGAGAAGGCTCTTACAATGGTTCCGCTTGAAGGAAACACTGCAGAGCAGGAAGTATTCAACTACGGCCAGACACTTGACATCAAGCAGGATGTAATCGATAAATTCAAAGAGACAACTGTAAAGGGCAGCCAGTTCAAACAGCCGCTCCTTGAGTTCTCCGGTGCATGCGCAGGCTGTGGTGAGCCGCCGTACGCAAAACTGATCACACAGTTATTCGGTGACAGAATGTACATCGCAAACGCAACAGGATGTTCTTCTATCTGGGGTAACTCTTCACCGTCCACACCTTACACAGCTAACAAGGCAGGCAAGGGACCGGCTTGGTCTAACTCCCTGTTCGAGGATAACGCTGAGTTCGGTTATGGTATGTTACTCGCTCAGCAGGCAATCCGCGATGGCTTAAAGGCTAAAGTTGAGGAAGTTGCTGCAAATGAGAACGCAACAGCAGAAGTTAAGGCTGCTTGCCAGGAGTGGTTAGACACATTCAGTGTCGGCGCTACAAACGGCGTTGCAACTGACAAACTTGTTGCAGCTCTTGAGAACATCGATTGCCCGACATGCAAGGACATCGTTAACAACAAAGATTTCCTGGCTAAGAAGTCCCAGTGGATCTTCGGTGGTGACGGATGGGCTTACGATATCGGATTCAACGGTGTTGACCACGTACTTGCAAGCGGCAAGGATATCAACATCATGGTATTCAACACTGAGGTTTACTCCAACACAGGCGGACAGTCCTCCAAGGCTACTCCGACAGGTGCTGTTGCTCAGTTCGCTGCAGGCGGTAAAGAAGTTAAGCAGAAAGACCTTGCTGCAATCGCTATGAGCTATGGCTACGTATACGTTGCACAGATCTCCATGGGTGCTGATATGAACCAGACTATCAAGGCAATCGCTGAGGCTGAGGCATATCCGGGACCGTCCCTGATCATTGCATACGCTCCGTGTATCAACCATGGTATCAAGAAGGGTATGGCAAAGGCTCAGACAGAGGAGAAGCTTGCTGTTCAGTCCGGTTACTGGAATCTCTTCAGATTCAACCCGGCAGCTGAGGGCAAGAAGTTCAGCCTTGACTGCAAGCCGGCTACAGTTGACTACCAGGAGTTCATCAAGGGTGAGGTTCGTTACACATCTCTCGCACTTAAGAACCCGGCAAGAGCTGAGAAGCTGTTTGCTAAGGCAGAGCAGAACGCTAAGGATAAGTACGCTTACCTTGAGAAGTTAGTTACACTCTACGACGAGAAGTAATTGAAAGATAATGAAGGGCCTGTAATGTTTTCGGACATTACAGGTCCTTTTTTGCTTGCTGTGAAAAACGAGACAATGGTCATAGTTGAGTATTTAGGGGTTGCAAAACGATAGGGGTTGTTCTATACTTTCAAGAAGAAAGGGAGGAACACAATATGAAAAGGCATATGAAAGGAAAACGGATCGCGCTTTTAGCAGGGATCAGCACACTCTGCCTGACGTTTCCGTCATTCGCCGGTGAACTTGTAAAAGATACGGCAGGAACCTGGTATCGCAACGATGACGGGTCCTATCTGCAGAATGAATGGCATCAGGAAGAAAACGGCAACTGGTATTACTTCGGAAAAGACGGATATGCGGTAACCGGTGTCATGCAGGGAGATCTGGCGCGTTATATCATGGATCCTGATGGCGTTATGTATACGAATGTAAATGTCCAGCTGGACAGCCAGTATTATCATGCAGATGAGTATGGAATCCTCCTGCCGATGAAGGCTACAGAAGGCTGGATCCTTACGAATAACGGCTGGATATACCGTGAGGATAAGAACACGATCCTTCGCAGTGAATGGAAAGAAAAGGACGGAAAATGGCTGTATCTTGGTGAAGATGGGATTGCCGTAAAAGGCTGGCTGAAGCTGAATGACGTCTATTACTATATGGGGGCGGACGGCAGGATGGAAACCGGCTGGCAGAAGGTCGGCGGTGTCTACTATTATCTCGGTGACGATGGGATCATGCGCACCGGATTACAGCAGATCGGCGGTGACGGTGCCTGGTATCTTCTGGGGGCGGATGGCGCAATGCGTACCGGCTGGCAGGATATCGACGGCGCCTCCTACTATTTTGACATGACAGGCGGCGCAATGCAGACTGGCTGGCATGATGTCGAGGGTGGAAGACGCTATCTTGGCGCGGATGGAAAAGCGCTGAAGAATACGGAGCAGACCGTCGACGGTGTGTTATATGTATTTGATGCAAATGGAATCGCTGCGGTAAAGCCAGCCTCACAGGCACAAAAAACACAGAGCAGAGTGGTAACGGAACAGGTTCCGGCTGCAAGCGATGCGGAGATGACGGCTCAGGTGAATGCGATGGCAGAGCAGACCCTTGCAAAGATCACCAACGCTTCTATGAATAAGACCCAGAAAGCGAGAGCGATCTACTCCTGGGTACGCTCCAATATGCGCTATGTAAATCACTCCGAGAAAGGAAACTGGGTGAAATCCGCTTATACCGGCTTCCGGACAAAGCGCGGAGACTGCTATACCTATTATTCGGTATCGAAGGCTCTTCTGGATAAGGCAGGAATCGCAAATCTGGAAGTGATCCGCACAGATGGACATCACTGGTGGAGTCTTGTAGACTGTGGAAACGGCTGGTATCATTTTGATACAACTCCGCGTTCAGCAGGCGGAACCTTCTGCCTTCTGACAGATGCACAGCTGGAGAACTATTCCAACACAACGGGCCGCGGAAGCCATAAGATCGACCACTCGAAATATCCGGCTACCCCGACGACTCCGTCTCCGTGATTAAAAATACAGTGAGGAACGAAAGATGATACAGACAAATATTCTGGAATATCTCGAAAAAACGGTGAAAGAAGTTCCGGATAAAACTGCCTATACCGATGGAAAACATGGACTGACCTTTGCGGAGGTCTTCCGGTATTCCCGTGCGATCGGAAGCTATCTGTCCCGTGAAGGCTTTTACCGGGAACCGGTCGTGATCTATATGAAGAAAAGTCCGGAGGCGGTTGCCGCGTTTTACGGCGCTGTCTACGGGCGGTGCTTTTATGTTCCCTTTGATGAGGAGATGCCGGAATACCGCGTATCCCTGATCCTGGAGACATTAAAACCGCGTCTGATGATCTGTGACGCGTATACGGAGAAGAAGCTGATAAAGATCGGCTTTCCCGGCCATACTCTCAGGTTTGAGGATGCAGTGAAGACGGAGATTCAGGATGGGAAGCTGGCAGAGATCCGCGAGGCCTCTATGGACACGGATCCGATCTACATCGTATTTACCTCCGGTTCCACCGGAGTTCCGAAGGGCGTTGCGGCCTGCCACAGGTCCGTTCTCGATTATGTGGAGAATCTTTCCCGGGTTCTTGGATTTAACCGGGAGACCGTCTTCGGAAATCAGTCACCGCTTTATTTTGACGCCTGCTTAAAGGAACTGTACCCGACCATGATGTTTGGGGCTACGACATATCTGATACCGAAGAGTCTGTTTATGTTCCCGGTGAAGCTGGTGGAATATCTGAATGAGAATCAGATCAATACGGTGTGCTGGGTCGTATCGGCACTGACGATGATCTCATCTATGGGAACCTTTGACAAGGTTGTGCCGAAGTATCTTCACACGGTGGCATTCGGAAGTGAGGTCTTCCCGATTAAACAGTTCAATCTCTGGAGACAGGCGCTTCCAGGGGCACAGTTTACGAATCTTTACGGACCGACCGAGTGCACTGGAATGTCCTGCTATTACAGGGTCAACCGGGAATTTGGCCCGGATGACGTGATTCCCATCGGACGCCCCTTTAAGAATACGGAGATCCTTCTCTTAAATGATGAGGATCAGCTGGCGGGAGAGGGAGAGACCGGTGAGATCTGCATCCGCGGAACCTGCGTGACTCTGGGATACTACAGGAACCCGGAGAAGACGAAGGAAGTATTCGTCCAGAACCCGTTGAACGATTGTTATCCGGAGCTGATCTACCGGACCGGCGATATCGGACGATACAATGAGTTTGGAGAACTCGTGTTTGTCTCGAGAAAGGATCACCAGATCAAGCACATGGGACACCGGATCGAGCTTGGAGAGATCGAGGTCCATGTGAACCAGATGGCAGGGATCCGCATGTCCTGCTGCGTTTATGACAAGGAGCGGGAAAAGATCGTTTTGTTCTATGTCGGTGACGCAGAGGGAAAGGATATCATCAAGGTGTTAAAGGAAAAGCTTCCGCGCTATATGATCCCGAATCTCGTGGAGAAGATCGAAGAGATGCCGTTTACGGCAAACGGAAAGCTCAACCGGATGGAATTAAAAAACAGGTGTGCAAATTTATAGGAGAGAGGAACTGAAACCATGAATGAACTTTTAGATATGTTATCTGATTTACACGAAGATGTGGACTTCGAGTCCTGCGATACCCTGATCGACGACGGAATTCTCGATTCCTTCGACATCGTGACACTGATCACACAGATCAAGGACGAATTTGACGTTACGATCCCGGCTGACGAGATCGTGCCGGAGAACTTTAACTCCGCGGAGGCGATCTGGAACCTGATCCGCCGTCTTGACGAGGAGTAAGGCGTGTTATTTACATCCTACGGATTTCTGGCGTTTTTAGCGGCTGTTCTGGTCCTTTACTACACACTGTGTAGAAGGTTCCAGTGGCAGCTGCTTTTGGCGGCCAGCTATCTGTTCTACTACTGGTCCGGTCCGAAAAACCTGATCTTTATCATGGTGACGACCGTGACCACTTATTTTGCTGCCTTAAAGATCGGTCATTACGGGGAAATCTCTGCCGCGTATATAAAAGAAAATAAGGCGAAACTCACAAAGGAAGAGAGAAAGGCCTATAAAGCAGGGATGAAAAAAATCCAGCGGAAATGGATGCTCGCATGTCTTTTCTTTAATCTGGGAATTCTTGCGGTTTTAAAGTATACGAACTTTGCCATCGCGAATGTCAATTTTTTTCTGGACGCATTCCATGCGGGGGAGCCGATCAGCTTTAAGAACATGATCCTTCCGATGGGAATCTCCTTCTATACGTTTATGGCTGTGGGATATCTCGTAGATGTTTACCGCGGAAAATATCCGGCGAAAAAAGGGCTTTTTTCTTTTGCGCTGTTTATTTCTTTCTTCCCTCAGGTGGTTCAGGGACCCATCAGCCGCTTTGACGATGTGTCGGGAGATATGTGGGCAGACCATAAGTTTGACTGGAAAGCAGTTTCCTTTGGCCTTCAGCGGATCCTGTGGGGATTCTTTAAGAAGCTTGTGATCGCCGACCGGATCCTGACCGCGGTCAACACGATCATCCATGACCCGGCGACTTATGATGGGATCTATGTGTTTCTGGGAATGATGTTCTATGCTCTGGAGCTCTATGCGGATTTCACCGGCGGAATCGATATCACCATCGGCACGGCGGAGCTGTTTGGGATCCACCTGAAAGAGAACTTCCACCGCCCGTATTTCTCAAAAAATATCGCGGAATACTGGAGACGCTGGCATATCACCATGGGAACCTGGTTTACGGACTATATTTTCTATCCGATCTCCGTGTCGGATCCGATGTTAAGGTTCAATAAATTCGCGAGAAAGCATTTCGGCGAGTACATTGGAAAGCGCATGCCGGTCTACACAGCCAGCGCCGTCGTATGGTTTGCGACGGGAATCTGGCATGGGGCGGCCTGGAATTTTATCGTCTGGGGAATGATGAACTTTGTGGTCCTCATGATTTCTCAGGAGCTGGAGCCGTGTTACAAGTGGTTCCATAAACATTTTTCCGTGGATGGAACGCTGTGGTATAAGATGTTTCAGGTCGCAAGGACGATCCTGCTCATGAGCTCGCTCCGCATGTTTGACTGCTACCGGGATGTTCCGCTTACCTTCCGGATGTTTGGGAACATGCTGGTATATTCGAGGATCCCGCAGCTCTTTGATGGAAGATTCCAGACACTGGGGCTTGCGGCAGCAGATTATCTGGTCCTGTTCGTCGGGCTTTTGATCCTTATTATGACGAGCCTGATTCAGAGGAGCGGAAGTGTGCGGGAAAAGATTGCGGCAAAACCGCTGATCGTCCGGTTTGTGTGCTGGTACGGTCTGTTCCTTGCCGTGCTTATTTTTGGCGCCTACGGTGTTGGCTTTGATTCCAGCCAGTTCATTTACAATCAGTTTTAGGAGGAAGGGAATATGAAAAAAAGATCGTTATCGGTATTCCTGGGACTCGGACTGGTCGTTCTGGGAGGCTTATGGTTGTTACAGCGGCTTCTGATGCCGAAATATATGGGTGACATCGTGGAGGGCGCACTGATTTCCGAATATTATAAGGAAACGACGGATCATGATGTCGTCTTTATCGGGGACTGCGAAGTTTACGAGAATTTCTCACCGATCACCATGTGGGAGGACTACGGAATCACAAGCTACATCAGGGGAAGTGCCCAGCAGCTGATCTGGCAGTCCTATTACCTGTTGGAGGAGACGCTTGAGTATGAAAAGCCTGAGGTCGTTGTATTCAATGTGCTCTCCATGAAGTATGATACTCCCCAGAAGGAGGCGTATAACCGGATGACCCTGGACGGGATGAAGTGGTCGAAGTCGAAGGTGGATGACATCAGAGCCTCCATGATGGAGGACGAGGAGTTTGCGGACTATGTATTCCCGATCCTTCGCTATCACTCCAGATGGCAGGAACTCACATCAGATGATTTTAAATATCTGTTCACGAGGCGGCCTGTTTCCCAGAGTGGATATTATATGCGGATCGATGTGAAGCCGGCCCAGACGTTCCCAAAGCCGAAGAAGCTTGCCAATTATGAATTTGGTGAAAATTCATGGAAGTATCTGGAGAAGATGCGAAAGCTCTGTGAGGAGAACGGCATTCAGCTGATCCTTGTGAAGGCGCCGAGCTTATATCCGGCGTGGTACGATGAGTGGGAGGAGCAGATTGAGGAGTATGCGAAGACCTATGAGCTTCCCTATTATAATTTCCTCGAGCTCACAGACGAGGTCGGGATCGACTTTACGAAGGATACGTATGACGGCGGACTCCATTTAAATCTTTCCGGAGCAGAAAAGATGGGAGCATATTTCGGAAAGATTCTGCGCGATGAATTTCAGGTTCCGGACAGACGGGCGGATGAAGCGATCGCTTCTGTATGGGCTGAGAAATGCGCTGCCTATTATGATATGGAGAAAAGACAGCAGGAGGAGCTTGACACCTACGGGTATCTGAAGATGTTCAACAGTGATAAAGAATAAAATGGCAGATCCCGGAAGGATCCGGGACGTCAGGAGGAGAAGATTATGAAAAAAACAATGTTCACAATGGTTCTTATGACAGCAGCGCTGTCCATGGCAGGCTGCGGCTCCGGCAGTGGTGCCGGAAGCACAGCGGCTGCAAAGACAGAGGCTACCGAGACAACGGCGGCAGAGAGCAGTCAGGCTGCTGAGACGACGGCGGAAGCATCTGAGAGCGCTGAGGAGGCAGAGATTACCGGCTTCACCTTCGTAGCAGGTGACACGGTGATCGCGATGAACGCAGATGCGGCTCCGATCCTCGAGGGACTCGGAGAGTGGGAAAACTATGCTGAGACGACGAGCTGTGCCTTCAAGGGCCTTGATAAGACGTATTCTTATCCGGGATTCGATCTCTATACATACCCGTTAAACGGTAAGGATAATGTGAACTCGGTTTATTTTGTCGATGATACCGTCTCCACACCGGAAGGGATCCATATCGGTTCCACAAAAGAGGAGATGGAAGCGGCATACGGTACCGATTATGAGGAAGAGTTCGGCGCTTATACTTACACGAAGGATAAGTCCAGACTCCAGTTCCTTGTGACGGACGGAGTGATCGATTCTGTTGAGTACACGGCGATCACACCGGAAGCGTAAGAATTTTGTAAGAGAAAAGACCTGTGATGTTCATTGACATTGCAGGTCTTTTTTTCTATACTAAGTGTATTAAGAGTGATAATACAGTAAAACAGTTGGGACATGCACAGACATATGCGAAAAAGTGTGTTGCAAGCTTGCTTGCATAAGCACTTTTTGGTATATGGCTGTATATGGGCAACGCCCATAGCTTCTTGTTTTCATGAAATGAAAACAAGAAGACACATGTCGGACTTACACTACGATGCACAGAAAGGAGGATGCCTGTGATCATATTAGATTACAAAGACCGCCGCCCCATCTACGAACAGGTGGTCTCGAAGCTCGAGGAACTGATGCTGCTCGGCGTCATGAAAGAGAATGAACCGCTGCCGTCGGTGCGGGCTCTGGCGATGGAGCTCTCCATCAACCCAAATACAATTCAGCGCGCCTACGTGGAACTGGAGCGGCAGGGATATATTTACACAGTGAAGGGGAAGGGAAGTTTTGTGGCAGATAATACAGTGATGAAGGAAAACAGGAAGAAGGAAGTTCTCCTTCAGGTGAGTGATATGATCGATGAGGCGATCCGGGTGGGAATTCCCGGCGAGGAGATCAAAAATATGGTAGAGATTCAGTATAAAGCGGCAAAGAGGAACGGAGGTGGAGACGAATGATCGAGACAAACGGATTGACAAAACGGTTTGATGATATTCTGGCGGTCGATCACATCAGCGCGAAGATCAGGGACGGCAGTGTGTTCGGACTGATCGGAACGAACGGTGCCGGAAAAAGTACATTTCTGCGTATGGTCAGCGGAATCTTAAAACCGGATGAGGGAGCAGTGCTGATCGACGGTGAAAACGTGTACGAGAACCCGGCGGTGAAATCGAGATTCTTTTACATCTCTGATGACCAGTATTTTTTCGCCAACGGAACTCCGTTGGAGCTTATGAAATTTTATAAGTCTATCTATCCGGCCTTTGATGAGCCGAGATTTTTCCATCTCCTGCAGTCCTTTGATCTGGACAAAAAGAGAAAGATCTCCACATTCTCAAAGGGGATGAAAAAGCAGCTTTCCATTCTTTACGGAATCTGCGCGGGGACGGACTATATCTTCTGCGACGAGACCTTTGACGGTCTGGATCCGGTGATGCGTCAGGCGGTAAAGAGCCTGTTTGCAAGTGATATGGCGGAGCGGAATCTGACTCCGATCATTGCGTCCCACAACCTGAGAGAGCTGGAGGATATCTGTGATCATGTCGGCCTTTTACACAAAGGCGGGATCCTGCTCTCCAAGGATCTGGACGATATGAAGTTAAACATTCACAAGATCCAGTGTGTCTTAAAACCCGGCATAAAAGTGGAAGACCTTACGGAGCTTGATATTTTAAAGACGGAATACAGGGGAAGTCTCGCGACGATCACCGTCCGCGGCGCGAGGGAGAACGTAGAACGGCAGATGGCAGCCTGCGAACCGCTGTTCTTCGAGCTGATTCCGCTGTCTTTGGAAGAAATCTTTATCAGTGAAACGGAGGTGGCAGGATATGACATCAAGAAACTTATTTTTTAAACTTATGAAGGAGGACCTGAAGCGGAGACTCTGGGCCATCGGTTTTTCGGTTCTGGCGCTGTTTTTTGCGATGCCGATGGCGGCAGCCATGGGCATCGGAAATATCGGAAACCAGTACAAACAATGGCTGATCTCCGGAACCGGATACGAGAATATGGTGCCGGAGGCACTGCGTCAGACGAAGATCCTGCGGCTTGCCGGTGAGATCCTGGGTTTTGAAAATTATGCCCTCTTCATGGTGGTCGGAGCCGCGGCGATGATTCTCGGACTCACAGGATTTTTGTATCTCCACTCAAAGAAACAGATCGATTTTTACAACAGCCTCCCTGTGAAGAGGGAGATGCTGTTTGCCGTGAAATTCCTTGACGGATTCCTGATCATCCTGGCCGCTTACCTGATCAATATGTTTGCGGCGTTTGGAATTTTCTGCGGAAACGGGATCGCGGCGGGCGATCTTTTCAGGATGATGTTTGCTTCCTTCGCGGTCAATATGATCGGATTTCTCCTGATCTATGTGGTGATGGTGATCGCGGTGCTTCTCACAGGGAATCTCTTTATCTCGATCCTCGGCGCAGGCGTCCTGTACGGATATTTGCCGGCGGTCTCCCTGCTGATCGAGGGCTTAAAATCCCTGTTCTTTGTGACGCGGGGAAGAGAAGGCGATGTGTATTGGCTTGCAAAATACGGTTCCCCCATCGGCTATTTCACAAAGCTGGCAGGCGTGGGGCTTGAGATGTTTCACTCAGACCAGTTTTATGACGATATCGACTATGGATTTTCCAGGATCCAGATGGAGCTGCAGAGTACCGCTGACAGCGGCGCAGAGCTCTTAAAGCTTTGTGGACTCGGGATCTTTGCGGCGGTGATCCTCACCGGGATCGCACTGGTCCTCTATAGGATCCGCCCTTCGGAGGCGGCGGGAAAGGCCATGTCATTTAAGAAGACTCAGGCGCCGATCAAGATCCTGCTTCTCGTTCCGATGACCGTGACCACGACGGTATTCTTATGGTGCATCTACTACAGCGGCGTATGGGCGGCGGTCGGCTTTGTACTTGGACTTGTACTTACGAGCTGCCTCATCGAGATCATTTATCATTTTGATTTCACGAAGCTTTTTGCAAATCCAGTCCAGACGGTGATCGGAGGTGTCATAGCTCTCCTTGTGGTGGGAGCCTTCTGGATGGACGTCTTTGGATTTGATTCCTATATTCCGGATGAAAAGGACTTTGTATCCGCATCCATCGACCTGAACCTTGACAATGAGCCGGACTGCGGGCTTCCGTACCGGAGCGGTGATTCTTATAGTTGGCGCTATATGAATTCAAGTGATTATGCGGACGCAAATATGAAGCTTACCGATTACGCGGTAGTCCGTGCCTTTGCGGAAAAGGCGGTAGAGAACGCGAAGCAGCAGAGGGACCTGCGGCTGAAAGGCGACAACTCCTACAGCTACCGCAATGACGGCGGCTATATGATCTATGTTGAGGCAGGCTATCGGCAGAAAAACGGAAAGACGGTTTATCGTTCTTACCGGATCACCCGTTCCGTTCTTGGCAGTACTATGGATGAGATCTATGCGACGAAGGAGTACAAGGACGGCACATATCCGGTGATGTCCTATCAGCCGGAGAATATTACGGGGATCTACTGGCTGTCAGACCGTGGTATCCTTGAGGTGAGTGCAGATGACACACTCCGTGCGGAGATCCTCGCGGCGTATCAGGAGGAACTGGCAGGCCTCACCATCAATGAGAGAGCCGTCGAGGCTCCGGTGGCAGCACTGAGATTTCTCACAAAGGCGGAGAATGAGTATCTCGGCGCGATCAGCACCCAGAGAGGCTATACTTCCCCGGGATTCCGGATGGATGATATGCAGATCGTGAACTTCGTTCCGGTCTATCCGTCCTTTGCAAAAACTATTGCCCTCTTAAAGCAGGCGGGCACGGATGTGACAGCGAAGCTCTCTGTGGCTGATGTCACACAGGTAAAGATCCTGTATCCGACGGAGTATGAGGACACTGCAGCCGGGGAGAATGCGGTCACAGGAGAGGACGTTCCGATCAGCGAAGACGGCGGGGGAGTGGCGACAGAAACGGAATTGAGCCCTGTTTATTATAACGGTCAGAAGACGATTACCATCGTAAATGACGGGTCGGAGGAGAACCGGAGGAAGATCGAGGAGATCCTTTCCGCCAGTGCGCCGGAGGTCATGCTTGACAGAAACCGCCTTTGCACCTATGAGATGGGAATCGAGATCGTCGTGTCCATAAAACCCGACAGCGCCTTTTCCTCCGGAAATGGAACTGTGGATGAACGGGTCTACCAGATTATGGGAGATACGGTTCCGGAATGCATTGAGAAAGCGTTAAATTACAGTAAAATCAGTACAAAATCTGTTAGAAAAGGCATCGGAGTGCTGAAAAACGATTGATAGATCAACGAATATCATGTATAATCGAACAAGTCTGAATAGGAGAGGAAAAACCTGGCAGGGAACTGCCGGGTTTTGCCGTTTCCTGAATCTGGAATATGGATAGAGAAATCGGAGGTTTATCATGGAATTTTTTGGAAATATCATAAAGGGGATCATGATCGGCATCGCGAACATCATTCCGGGCGTTTCCGGAGGAACAATGGCGGTGTCTCTCGGTATCTATGACCGGCTCATCGGTTCGATCTCCGGCCTGTTTCGGGAATTCAAAAAGAGTATCCTGTTTCTGATCCCGATCATTATCGGCGCCGGAATCGGCATTGTGGGTTTTACCTACGCCATCGAATACCTGCTCGATAAGCATACCTTCGTTACCTGTATGGCATTTGTGGGCCTGATCCTCGGTGGACTTCCGGCGATCTTTTCGTCCATGAGGGCAAAGGTATCTTCGGGAGGGGTCGGTGTCTTTGGAATCCTTGCCTTTGTGATCGCCTTTGCGATCTCCGGCGGTATGCCGCTCTTAAAGGAGAGCAAGGACGCCCTCACGGTGATCGCGATGACTCCGGGGAATATGGTGATCTTATTTATCCTCGGTATTGTGGCTTCTGCCACAATGGTAATTCCGGGTGTTTCCGGCTCCATGATGCTGATGATCTTCGGCTATTATTACGCGATCATCAATACGATCAAGACATTCCTTGACAATCTCCGCGCCTTTGACCTTGCGGGCATGAAGGACGGGATCCTGCTCCTGGCGCCGTTTGGGATCGGAGTGGTTCTGGGAATCTTTCTGATCGCAAAGCTGATCACGTTCCTCTTTGAGAAGTACGGCGTGCAGACATTCTGCGCGATCTTAGGCCTCGTGATCTCGTCCCCGATTGCAATCTTTATCAACACGGGGCTTGTATCGAAGCTCGGCTCCCTGTCACTGTGGGAGATCTTATTTGGAATCGTCCTCATGGCTGCCGGGGCTTTCGTTACGGTATTTGTGGGCGAGCGGTAAATAAAAAAGACCGTCTGCGGGAAATGACAGGAAAGATATCCTATGCCCACAGACGGTCTTTTT
>CAKRNI010000050.1 GCA_934370915.1 uncultured Lachnospiraceae bacterium | reverse complement strand
TTCTTTGCGCAATTGAGGAGGATTATTATGACAAAACGTACGGTGACTATCGAACTTGCTTCTGGTCTGGAGGCTCGGCCGATTGCGATGTTAGTGCAGCTTGCAAGCAGCTACGAGAGTACAATTTACGTCCAGAGCGACAACAAAAAGATCAATGCCAAGAGCATTATGGGCATGATGACACTTGATCTTCCGGTCGGCGAGCAGGTGGTCGTGACAGCGGACGGAGTGGACGAAGAAAAAGCAGTAAACGATATTGAGAAATATTTAAGCAACAACTAAGAAATAAGTCAGGTCTGCATACGGACAACGTCCGGGCTTCCTGTTCGCCGGTAAGGCGGACAAGAAGAGGCATGTCTGTATATAGCGACAACACAGGACTGCCGCCTTTCGGGGTGACAGTCCTTTTGTGACTGAGGATAAAATACGGAGGAGACAGATGGCATTTACACACTTGCATGTCCATACAGAGTACAGTTTGTTGGACGGATCCAGTAAAATCGCAGAGCTGGCGGCACGGGCGAAGGCGCTTGGAATGGACAGCATGGCGATCACCGATCACGGTGTCATGTATGGCGTGATCGATTTTTACCGTGCAGCCCGCGCGGAGGGGATCAAACCGATCATCGGCTGCGAGGTGTATGTCTCACCCGGATCAAGGTTTGACCGCGAGACCGTTCACGGTGAGGACCGGTATTACCATCTGGTCCTTCTCGCGGAAAACAATACCGGATATCAGAACCTTATGAAGATTGTCTCCAAAGGCTTTGTGGACGGCTTCTATTATAAACCGAGGATCGACGAGGAGGTCATGCGGGAGTACCACGAGGGAATCATTGCCTTAAGCGCCTGCCTGGCCGGTGAAGTCCCGAGATATCTGGAAAAAGGACTCTATGAGGACGCGAAGGCGGCGGCAAAGCGCCATCTGGAGATCTTCGGCGAGGGCAACTATTTCCTTGAGCTTCAGGATCATGGGATCCCGATGCAGCGTCAGGTAAATCAGGGGATCATGCGCCTCTCAAAAGAATTGAACATCCCGCTCGTGGCGACAAACGACTGCCATTATATCAATGCCGAGGACTGGGAGGCCCACGATATCCTGCTCTGCATCCAGACAGGAAAGAAGGTATCCGATGAAAACCGGATGCGATATGAGGGCGGACAGTACTATGTAAAATCCGAGGAGGAGATGCGCAGACTCTTTCCCTACGCCCCGGAGGCCATCGAGAATACCCACAGGATCGCGGAGCGCTGTAACGTGGAGATCGAATTCGGAGTCACAAAGCTCCCGAGATTTGATGTGCCTGCCGGGTACGATTCCTGGGGGTATTTGAATCATCTCTGCAGCGAAGGATTCGCGATGCGCTACCCGGATGATGACGGAACGCTCCGCGCGCGTCTGGATTATGAGCTTGGAACCATTAAGAGTATGGGCTATGTAGATTACTTCCTGATCGTATGGGATTTCATCAACTTTGCGAAATCCCATGGGATCGCTGTGGGACCGGGGCGAGGGTCTGCGGCGGGAAGTATCGTGGCGTACTGCTTAAAGATCACAGACATCGATCCGATCCGGTATCAACTCCTGTTTGAGCGTTTCTTAAATCCGGAACGAGTATCCATGCCCGATATCGACGTGGATTTCTGCTATGAGCGCCGTCAGGAGGTTATCGACTACGTCGTAGAAAAGTACGGAAAAGACCAGGTGGCGCAGATTGTTACCTTCGGTACGTTGGCGGCCCGCGGTGTGATCCGGGATGTGGGACGTGTCATGGACCTGCCCTACAGCCTCTGCGATCAGGTATCAAAGATGGTCCCGGCAGAATTAAACATCACGCTGGATCTGGCGCTGAAGAAAAATCCGGAATTAAAGGCGTTATACGACTCCGATGAGCAGGTTAAGAAGCTCATAGACATGTCAAAGCGTCTGGAAGGACTCCCGCGTCACACCTCCATGCACGCGGCCGGTGTCGTGATCTCAAGAACCTCCATCGACGAGTATGTCCCGCTGTCAAGGGGAGCCGACGGCACCATCGTGACCCAGTTTACGATGACGACTCTGGAAGAACTGGGCCTGTTAAAGATGGACTTTCTGGGACTCAGGACTCTCACCGTGATCCAGGACGCGGTGAAGATGATCAAAAAGGATCACGGTGTGGATCTCGATCTGGAGCACATCGATTATGATGATAAAAAGGTCATGGATTCTCTCGGAACGGGAAAGAACGAGGGCGTGTTCCAGTTAGAAAGCGGCGGCTTCAAGACCTTCATGAAGGAACTGAAGCCGACCACGCTGGAGGATATCATAGCCGGAATCTCCCTGTACCGTCCGGGTCCGATGGATTTCATACCGAAATATTTAAAGGGAAAGAATGACCCGGCATCCATCACCTACACCTGTCCGCAGCTGGAGCCGATCTTAAAGCCGACCTACGGCTGTATCGTTTACCAGGAGCAGGTCATGCAGATCGTCCGCGATCTCGCTGGATATACCCTCGGCCGAAGCGACCTTGTGCGCCGTGCCATGTCGAAGAAAAAGGCGGCGGTCATGGCGAAGGAGCGCCAGAACTTTGTTTACGGAAACGAGGAGGAAGGCGTAAAGGGCTGTATCGCCAACGGGATCGATGAGAAGACGGCAAATCAGATCTACGATGATATGACAGACTTTGCGAAGTATGCCTTCAATAAATCCCATGCGGCGGCCTACGCGGTGGTCGCTTACCAGACCGCATTCTTAAAATATTATTATCCGAAGGAATTCATGGCGGCACTTATGACCTCAGTCATGGACAATACCACGAAGGTCTCCGAGTATATTCTCGCCTGCCGGAACATGGGGATTCCGATCCTGCCGCCGGATATCAACGAGGGATACAGCGGCTTCTCTGTATCCGGAAACGGTATCCGCTACGGACTCTCCGCCATCAAGAGCGTGGGAAGAGCGGTGGTGGACGTGATCATCGCCGAGAGGCAGCGCAGCGGGCTTTTTAAGAGCCTTGACGATTTTGTATCCAGAATGTCCAACAAGGAAGTCAATAAGAGGACGCTCGAGAGCTTCATAAAATCCGGTGCGCTGGATACACTTCCGGGAACGAGAAAGCAGAAGCTTATCGTCTCAGGAGACCTTTTAGAGAGCAAGTCAAGGGAGAAAAAGACGGTCATGGAAGGCCAGATGAGCTTTTTTGACATTGCTCCGGAGGAGGAGAAGGACAATTTCCAGATCACATTCCCGAACGTGGGCGAGTACGACAAGCAGACACTTCTGGCTTTCGAGAAGGAGACCATCGGAATCTATGTAAGCGGTCATCCGATGGAAGAATACAGGGAACTTTGGGAGAAAAATGTAACGGCAAGGACCTCGGACTTCATCGTGGACGAGGACGGAAAGACCGTCGTGGAGGACAATTCCAATGTGGTCATCGGTGGAATGATTACGTCGAAAAAGGTGAAGACTACAAAGACGAACCAGCTCATGGCATTTATCACCGTGGAGGATCTTGTGGGCACGGTGGAAGTTCTCGTGTTCCCGAAGATCTATGAGAAGAACCGGCAGGCATTCACCGAGGAAAATAAGGTATTTCTCCGCGGACGGGCCTCCATCGGCGATGATCCGGTGGGAAAGCTGATCTGCGAGGAGGTGATCCCGTTTGCGGATATCCCGAACGAGCTCTGGCTGCAGTTCGAGAATCAGGCATTCTATGAGAGCCGCATCGACGATGTGATGGCGGCGCTGCGGGATTCTGATGGAAAAGACCGGGTCATCATGTATTTAAAGGAAGAGCGGAAAATGCGGAGGCTTTCCGAAAACTGGGCCGTGTTTGCGGGAACGGAGCTTCTCGGCCGTCTTTATAAGATTCTTGGTGAAAAAAATGTCAAGGTTGTGCAAAAGGTCATTGAAAAGAAGGGTAAAGTGTATTAAAATAGTGGCGTATACGGCGAATGATTGACAGAATTTTTTTATGGAGGAACCCCATATGTCAAAGAAAGAAGTCAGAACAATCGGAGTATTGACCAGCGGCGGAGATGCTCCCGGAATGAATGCAGCAATCCGTGCGGTCGTAAGAACCGCTATCAATAAAGGACTGAAGGTAAAGGGAATCATGCGTGGTTACGCCGGACTCCTTCAGGAAGAAATCGTAGATATGGACAGCGTAAGCGTTGCGGATACGATCAACCGCGGCGGTACGATCCTTTACACAGCCCGCTGCGAGGAATTCACGACTGAGGAAGGTCAGAAGCGCGGCGCTGAGGTATGTAAGAAACATGGTATCGATGGTATCGTTGTAATTGGAGGAGACGGTTCCTTCCGCGGTGCCGGAAAGCTTTCCGCTCTCGGAATCAACACGATCGGTCTTCCGGGAACGATCGACCTTGATATCGCCTGTACCGACTATACGATCGGTTTCGATACCGCTGTCAATACAGCGATGGAGGCCATCGATAAAGTCCGTGATACTTCCACCTCCCATGAGCGCTGCAGTATCATCGAGGTTATGGGCAGAAATGCCGGATATATCGCTCTCTGGTGCGGTATTGCCAACGGTGCGGAGGATATTCTCCTTCCGGAGCGCTACGACGGCAATGAGCAGTATCTGATCAACCGGATCATTGAGAACAGAAAGCGCGGCAAAAAGCATCACATCATCATCAACGCTGAGGGAATCGGACACTCCACTTCCATGGCGAGAAGAATCGAGGCTGCAACCGGTATCGAGACCCGTGCCACCATCATCGGCCACATCCAGCGAGGCGGAACCCCGACCTGTAAGGACCGCGTTTACGCGTCCATCATGGGTGCGAAGGCAGCAGAACTTCTTGCGGAAGGAAAGAGCAACCGTATTGTTGCCTACAAGGAGGGCAAGTTCGTAGATTTTGATATCCAGGAAGCACTGAATATGAAGAAAGATATTCCGGAGGAGCAGTACGAGGTCAGCAAACTTCTTGTGCGCTGATTATGGCCTGCGGAGGCAGCAGATAAAGGAGCAAACACATGGGTATCAGAGAGGACGAAAAGATCGCCCCGCACTGTGAGTTTATTCATGTTCACGACAAGGTAGTAAAACGGGTGATGGACGTGATGCCGGAAGGCGAGGAGCTCCAGAACCTTGCAGAATTCTTCCGGGTTTTCGGTGATTCCACAAGAATCCGTATTCTGTATGCACTCAGCCAGTCGGAGCTATGCGTGTGCGATATTGCAAGTCTTCTCGGAATGGGACAGTCTGCGATCTCCCACCAGCTTCGGATCCTGAAGCAGATGCGCCTTGTCAAGTTCCGCAGGGAAGGAAAGAGTGTTCTCTATTCTCTTGCGGACGGTCACATCCAGACGATCCTCGCTCAGGGGATGGAGCATATAGGAGAGAAAATATGAAATTCACGAAGATGCAGGGCATCGGAAATGATTATGTTTATGTAAATTGTTTTGAAGAGACGGTAGCGGATCCCTGCGAAACGGCAAAGCTGGTCAGCGACCGCCATTTCGGAATCGGATCGGACGGGCTGATCTTAATCAAGCCGTCGAAGGCTGCCGACTGCCAGATGGATATGTATAATCTGGATGGATCCCGTGGAGCAATGTGCGGAAATGGGATCCGCTGCGTCGGGAAATACGCCTACGATCACGGAATCGTAGATAAGCCGGAGATTGATGTGGAGACAGCGTCCGGGATCAAGCATCTTTCCATGAAAGTGAAGGATGGAAAGGTGGAGCTTGTTACGGTGGATATGGGACGCCCGGTGCAGACATCTGAGATCGGGGAGCCGATCACGGTGGACGGAAAAGAGTACCGCTTTACCGGCGTGTCCATGGGAAATCCCCATGCGGTGGTGTTTATGGACGGAATCAAGGATATGGAGATCGAAAAGATCGGTCCATCCTTTGAGGTCCATGAAAAATTCCCGGACCGTACCAACACGGAATTTGTGGAGGTGGTTGACCGCGGTCATGTAAATATGCGTGTCTGGGAGCGCGGATCCGGCGAGACGCTTGCCTGCGGGACAGGTGCCTGCGCGACGGCAGTTGCCTGCGTCTTAAACGGTCTTACCGACGATGAAGTCCGTGTGACGCTGCTTGGCGGAGATCTTCTGATCCATTGGGACAGAGAAAAAGACACGGTATTTATGACGGGACCTGCGGTGGAAGTGTTCCACGGGGAGATTTAAGATGTCTGACTGAGAACAGATCTGTGCACTCCAGACAGTGCCGAATCTGTGAAAACGCAGTCAGCCGGCACAGATGAAAAAGTGAACCCAGAAATCGTTCAGTCCGGACATGACAGAGGTCTGCCGCGGGAATGCGGGGCGGCTGAGCGGTTGTCTGTATATAGAATGGATAAGAAGTTCCGGATATATGACACAGAGGAATATACTTGAAAACCGGGACAAAGGAGATAATTATGGATCATATTGACAGGGAGATTCTGCAGATCCTGCAGCATAACGCGAGAGCATCCTTGAAAATGATCGCGGAGAAGACATTTCTTTCTTCCCCGGCGGTTTCAGCCAGAATTGAAAAACTGGAGAAAGATGGAATCATCACATCCTATCAGGCACAGATCGACCCGATGAAGCTCGGATACCATATCCTTGCGTTCATCAATCTCAATGTGCTTCCGGAGGACAAGCAGAAATTCTATCACTATGCGGAAGAGATTCCGAATATTTTGGAATGCAGCAGCGTGACGGGAGAATTTTCTGTGATCATGAAAGTTGCTTTTGAGAGTACGATGCAGCTCGACAGCTTCCTTGGTCAGCTCCAGAAATTTGGCAAGACCAGCACACAGGTGGTATTCGCCACCCATGTAGGTCCGAGAGGCGTGCAGGTACAGGAATAAGGATACATACGAAACATAAAAAGGACATCTGAACGAGAGATCCGATGGGTATTTCTGGTTCAGGTGTCCTTTTTGATCTGTTTATAAGACTGCGACCAATGCCGCCACGATCGGAATCGAGATCATGGACAACAGTGTGGAGATGCAGATTCCCCTCGACACGAGGGTCACATCCCGGTTATATTCCATACAGAGCATGGACACGTTTCCGGCAATCGGGCAGCCGGAGAGGATCGTAGAAATCTCCAAAAGTGTCCGGTCCCTGATAAAGAATCTCAGGACGAGGAAGGTGATCACCGGGAGAACGAGAAGCTTCAGGAAGGAGAAGAGGTACAGCTCCCGGTCGGTAAATACAGTGGAAAATCTGACCCCGGCCAAGGTGGATCCGATGACGATCATTGCCAGCGGTGTTGTTGTGGCGCCCACAGTGGAAAACAGGCTGACTGCATGCTGCGGGAGATGGATATCTAAAAGATAAATGCCGATCGCAAGGAACGCGGACAGGATTCCGGGGGAGAGAAGCTTTTTGACGCTGAACCCGGAAGAGGATTTCGTGGCGCTGTTTTCTGTTGACGCAGCAGCCGCTGTATTTTTTGCGGCAGGCGGTTCGGAGCCGGAAATCGCAGGTTCATTTTTCGGGTTATCCCGCGATAACAGATATACCCCATAACTGAACAGACTCAGGTTAAACGTCATCATGAAGATCGAAACATGCAGCACATACTCACCGCCGTAGAGCGTAGAGATGATTGGGATTCCCATGAATCCAAGATTGCTGTAGTTTAACATGAGTTCATAGGTCGGATTCCAGCGGATGATCTTCTGGATAAAGTGGCAGACCACATGGGCTACTAAGAAGATGGAGACCGCCGCCACAAAGATCGGCAGCATCTCCTGATCATGGGCCATATCAGATCCCGTGACCGCGTTTAAGATTGTTGCGGGCAGGGAGATATTGACGATAAACCGGGAGACCTTCGATTCAAAGGTCTTATCGATCACGCCGAAGCGGTTGGCGAGATAGCCGGTGAGCATTAAGAGAAAGAGACTCACCATCTGGTTAAATACGATTAGCATGGTAATGAGATCCTTTCGTGAGATTGTCAGGAAAAGTTTTAAGACATGGATGGCGCAGGTCTGATGATACGGGAATATGATAAGGTATCCGATCATTCATTCAAAAAATCGCTGTGGGTATCCGGACAGCGCAGATTTTGGACTCAATGATTATATCATATCATAAAATTTATGAAAAGGAGAATAATTTTGGCAAAGCAGAACAGTGTCATTATTGATCCGGGACATGGCGGAAGTGATCCGGGGGCGGTATATGGGAACAGACGGGAGAAGGACGATACTCTGGCATTGGCCTATGATATCGGAAATGCTCTGGAACAGCGCGGAATCCGGGTGGAGTACACGAGAATCGGTGATGTATACAACAGCCCATATGAGAAGGCGGAGATCGGGAACCGGTCTGCGGCAGATCTGTTTTTATCCATCCACCGGAATGCCATGCCGGTGCCGGGAACGGGTTCCGGGACGATGAGCCTGATCTTCGGGAGGGGTGGCGATGCAGAGACGTTCGCGAGGAATATTAATAAGGAACTTGCAAAGACAGGCTGGAAAGATCTGGGGATCAGCGAGCGGCCGAATCTCGTGGTCCTCAGGGACACAGCGCTTCCGGCGGTTCTCGTGGAGGTTGGATTCCTCGATAATGAGAACGACAATGATTTCTTCGATGCAAATATGAGGCAGACCGCAGATGCGATCGCGGATGGAATCGTGCGGACGTTTGCGGAGCAGGAAAAGCAGACGTCAGATGTGGAGGAGCCGGGATTCTATATGGTGCAGACCGGAATCTACCGGGTGCGGACCAACGCGGAGAGGGAGGTGGAACGGCTGAAAGCTCAGGGATTCCCTGCGTTCATGACTTTTAAGGATGGATTTTACTACGTCCGCGCAGGGGCGTTCCGGAACATGGAAAACGCTGTGCGGCAGGAACAGGAGCTTCGAAAGCTGGGATATCCGACATTACTTGTGAAAACGTGAAAAACACTGAAAATATCGCAAAAAAGACTTAAAATTCCTGCGGAGATATGTTAAAATACAGATAGAATAAAAAGCATTCCCGTGACTTTTTCAGGTGCAGCTGCCGGAAGGCGGAAGGGGAAGAAGGAGGCATCTATGGCTGAGAATAAAAAATTTGTGATCACAGTCGGAAGACAGTATGGAAGCGGCGGAGCGGAGATGGCGAAACGTCTTGGCGAGCGCCTTGGACTTCATGTTTACGATAAGGAGATCTTAAAGATGACCTCCGAGGAAAGCGGGATCCGCGAGAGCTATTTCCACCTTGCCGATGAAAAAGCCGGAAATAAGCTGTTATACCGGATTATCCATTCCCTGATTCCGGAAAACGGAACCCCGTCTCTGGGATCCGACCTGATCTCCTCCGACAACCTGTTCCGGTTCCAGTCATCGGTCATCCGGAAACTGGCACAGGAAGAATCCTGTATTATTATCGGTCGCTGCGCCGACTATGTTCTCGACGGAACTGAAAATCTTGTCCGGCTCTTCGTGTATGCGGAGATCGAGGAGAGGATCAACAAAGTTCGTGAGAAAGGATACTTCCCGGAGGAAGATATCTTAAAGAATATTAAGCGGATCGACCGGGAGCGCCGCGACTATTACCGTTACTATACCGGAAAGAGCTGGGAGAATCTTGAGAACTACGATCTGATGATCAACACAACAAAACTTTCCTATGACGATATGGTGGAGTGCGTGGTAGACTATCTGAAAATGCGCGGGATTCTTGCAAAATAAAGGGAAATACGATAGAATATAGGCGGCTTATTCTTAAGCCGCCTTTTTCCGTCAAACGGATAGTTTGAAGGAGCTTCCGGCCGATGAAAAAGGCACTACATATCAAAAGGGCACTACATGCCAATCGTGTACACCCGCGCGAAGCTATGGATCGCCGCAGGCGTTCGCGCGAAGCTTGAGACGGAAAGGAATTTACATGAAGATCACACGCCCGATCAGGGCCGTCCTCTTTGACATGGATGGCGTTATGGTAGACAGTGAATTTGTATATATGAAATACCTGCTGGAGTTCGCAAAAGAAAAGAATCCGGCGGTGACAATGGAAGACATTAACCCGATGGTAGGCCGCAGCAGACAGGATAGCTGGACTGTGATGGAACGGGCCGTGAACAACGGCGAGAGCTGGGAAACACTGATCAAAGAGTGGGCCGAAAGAGACATTTACAGCCGGATCGACTACCGGAAGATCTTCCGCCCGGAGATGAAGACCACAGTGCAGGAATTAAAGCGCCGCGGCTATACAGTCGCTCTTGTATCCTCCACAGGTCCGAAGCTGATCTCCAGAATCGTGGAGGAAGTGGGCATGCGCCCGGAATTTGATCTGATCGTCAGCGGAAAGCAGTTTAAACAGAGCAAACCGAATCCGGAGATCTACCACTATACAGCGGATACTCTGGGAATCCGTGAGGATGAGTGCTTTGTCGTGGAAGATTCCACTGTGGGCATCGAGGCTGCATACCGGGCCGGAATGTCGATCGCAGGCCTCAAAGATGACCGGTTCGGATTCGACCAGAGTAAGGCGGATTATCATATCGATTCAATATCTGATATTTTAAGATATCTGTAATATTTTCTAAAGCAGTTAAGCTTCAAAAATGCTGAAACCATGGACAGGTTATATAAAATAAATGGCAGAATAAGAAATTTAAGTATGCATTAGAAGTTGGATAACAGATCAATAAAGAGAAAATTCACACGATATAACAGGAAACGGAGCAAACATATATCATGGCAGAAAACAATAATAAACAGGAAAACATCATTCTCTGCGGTGCAAACTCATACCAGCAGAAATATTACTTCAACGAGAAATTCAAACTTCTCCCGGAAAACATCAAAAAGGAACTGCAGATCATGTGTGTTCTCTTCACCGAGGACGTGGGCGGTATTCTCTTTCTGGAATTCACACCGGAAGGAAATCTCGAATTCCGTGTGGAAGCGGAAGATCAGGATTATCTTTTCGATGAGATCGGCAGCGGCCTTAAGATCCGCCAGTACCAGAGAGAAAAGAAGGAACTTTTAGAATCCCTGGAGTTATTCTACCGCGTGGTATTCCGCGGCGATAAGCTTGAGGACGAGCTGGGGAAAGAGGGCGAATAAAATTTGCATTTGCTTTCGAATCCCCACAGTAACTGTTAATGGTTTGTTTTACTGGTGGAGAAGCGAAACAAATATCCCGTATCGGAGGACACGGTATGAGAAGAATGGATCGAAAAAACAGAATAAACAAGATCAGAAACAATACAGCATGTCTGAATCATAAAACCGCGTGGAAAGATATGAAGGCAGCGGTTATCAAGACTGTCGGCGCCGCACTTTTCGGCATAACAGTTCTGAGTGCTGCAAAAATGACTCCCTATGCATTTAATGTGGGCCCAGGCATGGAGGATCACGAGATTGTATACTATCAGGAGCAGCCGGAAAACAACCCTGCCTACAACAATGGCTGGACTTCCAATGTCGGTCCCGGAGCGCCCGGTACCAATCCGGGCGGCGGCCTTGACAGCGAGAAAGATTACGTGTATTCGAAAGGCCCGGGAAACGAGGCGGCACAGCAGTACGCAAAAACAGAAAACAGCACGATCTACATCCACAATACCTACCGTGGCGGCAGCTGGAGACAGCGGGCTGACGGGAAATGGGCATTATATAAGCCGGACGGAAATCCGGTCTCGAGTCAGTGGGGCTATGTAGATGGAAAGACATACCTGCTGGATATGTATGGGATTATGCAGACCGGCTGGCAGAATGTCAATGGAAACTGGTACTATTTAAACAGCAAAGGAGCTATGCAGACGGGCTGGCTCTTGAAAGAAGGAAAATATTATTTCCTGAATACGGACGGAACGATGGCATACGGATGGGTCAACTCCCAGGGCAGCTGGTACTACTTCCAGAAACCGGACGGTGACATGTTAACCAACGCTTATGCGCCGGACGGACGGTACGTAAACGCAGAGGGAGTTTTGATTCAATGAAGTTAAAAATAGGAAATGTGGAACTTGAAAACAATGTGATCCTCGCCCCGATGGCGGGCGTGACGGATATGCCCTACCGGATCCTCTGCAGGGAGCAGGGAGCGGGTCTGGTGTGCATGGAGATGGTGAGCGCGAAGGCGATCCTCTACAAGAATAAAAATACTCAGGAGCTCTTAAAGGTGGATGAGCGGGAACGTCCGGTGTCCCTGCAGCTTTTTGGCTCTGATCCGGATATCGTAGCGGATATCGCGGCGAGTCTGGAGGAAGGCCCATACGATATTTTCGATATCAACATGGGCTGCCCGGTGCCGAAGATCGTAAAGAACGGCGAAGGCTCTGCCCTCATGAGAAATCCGAAGCTGGTGGAGGAAATTCTCACAAAACTCGTGAAAGCGGTGAAAAAGCCGGTGACTGTGAAATTCCGCAAGGGCTTTGACGATACCTGCATCAACGCCGTGGAGATCGCAAAGATCGCCGAGAGCGCCGGTGTGGCGGCGGTGGCTGTCCATGGAAGAACGAGGGAACAGTATTACTCCGGAAAAGCCGATTGGAGCATCATCCGCGAGGTCAAAAACGCTGTGAAGATCCCGGTGATCGGAAACGGAGATGTCTTTACACCGCTGGATGCGAAGCGCCTGGTGGAGGAGACGGGCTGTGACGGGATCATGGTGGCCCGGGGCGCGAAGGGAAACCCGTGGATCTTTAAGCAGATCACCCACTACCTTGACACCGGGGAACTCCTCCCGAGACCGTCGGTGGAGGAACTGAAAGCCATGATCCTGCGCCATGGCCAGATGATGATGGAGTTTAAGGGCGAGCTCGCGGGAATGCGGGAGATGCGGAAACACGTCGCCTGGTACACCGCCGGATATCCGAATTCTGCGGCGTTAAGAAATGAGATCAATTCGGTTGCGACACTGGAGGAGCTGACGGAGCTGATCGGGACGAGATTATAAGGAATATCAAATGAGCTGCCGCACGTTAGTGCGACAGTCCCATTAAAGCAATTTTGCACTGTTTACACGACATACGGACAATAAAGCGGCTGCCATCGCAGCAAATTTTGAAAGAATAAAAAAATCCGGATCTGGTTTCTCAGAAGATACCAGATCCGGATTTTGTAGTTTTGAGTATTTAAAGAGTCATACGATGTGCGAGATTGTTTGCCTCGGAAGCAGCGACGAGACGGAACGCAGAAGCTTTTGATTGTTCAAGGTGGTAGATGAGCTGCTCTTTTGCTTTTTCCCAGTCACCTTTCAGGCACGGTTCAACGATCGCCATGTGCTCCTTGAAAGTCGCCTCCAGACGGAAATTCGAAACATTTCCGGTCATGTAGCGGAAACGCTCATTCTGCGTCTGGATCGTATCGTAGCTTCTGTTGATAAATTCATTCGGGCAGGCGGACATGATCAACGCATGGAAGCGATAATCAAGGTCGTAGAAGGAATCCTTGTCCCGATAGATTTCTTTGTTAGGATCCCATTTCTTGAAAATATCATAGAATTCATTCAAAGCGGAGACGGAAAGATTTGCTCCGTAATGGGTCAGGACATACGGCTCATACATCATTCGGACTTCAAAGATCATATCAATGTCATTTAATGTCAGAGGACGAACGAGAATTCCGCATTTCGGGCGGATTTCCAGAAGACCTTCCTGTTCGAGACGTCCAAGCGCGTCCCGCACCGGGGTACGGCTTAAAGATAATTCGGTGGTAAGCTGTTCTTCATTCAAAAAAGTACCCGGCGCATATTGACAAGTGACGATCTTGGAACGGATCGTATTGTACGCCAGGGTTTTCAGGTTTATTTTAGGCATAATGGACTCCTGTCTTTTTCTTCTCAATAAAAAAATACATAGATTCATACTAACACAAAACAAAATCGTTTTCAAGCAGATGTCGACGGTTTTTGCTAAAAACGTCAATTGGCGTTTTGCACAAGCTAAAAAGCTCGATTTTGTTGAAAAAGTCAAAAGTGGTGCAAATTTCTTAACACTTATTGACATTGGTGTAAAAAGTACTATAATCTGTTGTATACAACAAAGAATACAACAGATTTGATTTT